>DAOSJS010000019.1:0-25413 GCA_035367355.1 Candidatus Hydrogenedentota bacterium | reverse complement strand
CAAGATGACGGGCCCGGCAACCGTGGTTGAGGCGCAGCGAGACGCCTTCCTGGCCTTCTGCACATCTCTCACCTGGAGCCCCCCGGCAGACTCATGAAAGACTATCTGCGCACCTTCTATCGATTTCTGTCCTCGTACGGGCTTTCATGCATCCTGTTTCTGTTGTTATTTCTGCTGACCTTCCTGGGCACGCTGGAGCAGATGCACGCGGGCCTGTTTGACGTCCAGAAAAAATATTTCGAATCGGTATTTTTGGTCCACGAGTTGTTCGGCGTAATCCCGGTACCGCTGCCCGGAGCCTATCTGGTCATGTCGCTGCTGGCGGTGAACCTGATCCTGGGCGGGGTCGTTCGCGCGCGCAAGAGCCCGGCCCATTGGGGCATTCTCCTCGGGCACATCGGCATCGTGGTGCTGCTGCTGGGCGCGGCTATCCAGTACCGGTATTCCCAGACCGGAAATCTGACGCTGTATGAGGGCGAGCGCTCAAACGAATTTGAGAGCTACTACGAGTGGGAGCTGGCCATAGCCGATGCGTCGGGAAATGGCCCTTTTACGGAATATATCATCCCCGGGGAGCAGTTCATGCACCTGGGCACCGCGGGCACGCGGACGTTCCGCAGCCCGGCCCTGCCGTTTGAACTCCGCGTCGAGGGCGCATTTCGCAATTGCCAGCCCCAACCGGTCGGCCCCGGCGACACGCCTCCGGGTCGGGTCGTGGATGGATTTACACTCATCTCGCTTGCCCCCGACAAACAGGCCGAACGCAATGCTGCGGGGCTCTATGCGACGCTCCAGCCTGCGTCCGGCGAGGCCATCGAGGCGATTCTCTGGGGATTGTCGCCCATTCCGCTCACCGTGGAGGCCGGCGGCAAAACCTGGGTGATCGACCTCCGCAAGCAACGGTTTCAGATGCCGTTTGCGGTCGCGCTCGACCAGTTCATCCATGAAATGCACCCGGGCACCCAGATGCCGCGGAAATTCGAGAGCCATGTGCGCAAGATTGAAAATGGCGTTGAACAAAGTGTCACCATCAGCATGAACGCGCCTCTCCGGCATCGTGGCTACACGCTGTACCAGGCCTCGTGGGGGCCGCCGAACGCGCAGCCCGGCGAACCGTTGTTTTCAGTGTTCGCCGTGGTGAGCAACCCGGCCGATCAGTTCCCGCTGTACGCCTGCGTAGTCATCAGCCTGGGCCTCTGTGTGCATTATGCACGAAACCTGCTGCTCTACATTCGCGAGCAGAGTGAAAGCGCGGCATCATGAAGCGGCGGTTTACCATCCTGGCGGTCTATGTCTTGGGGGCAGCGGTCGCGGCCTGCGCGTTCGCACAACATCCGCCCATGCCGGCGCAGGCCCCACCCGAACGATGGGATCGGGAAGCGCTGGAGCTGTTTGGCGCGCTGCCCGTGCAGGAGGGAGGCCGCATCAAGCCGATGGCGACGTTCGCCGCGTACAAGCTGCTGAAGCTGCGCGGCATTCGGTCGTGGCGTGGTCCCGAACGGCCCGGCGATACGCGCTTTGAACGTATGCTCGCTGGCATGACCCATCCCGACCTGGGGCCGGTCGAATGGCTCATGGATACACTGTTTTACCCGCGCGCGGCGGCCGCGTATCCGGTATTTCTGGTCCATTCCGACGAAGTGGCGGAAGCCATCGGCGTGCCGCACCAGGGGAAAAAGAAACGCGACCGCTATTCGTATCTTGAGCTGCTGCCGGGGCGCCGCACGCTGTTCCAGCTCGCCGACCAGTATGCGGCGCGTCCTGAGCGTGAATTGACGGGAGTGCAGCGGCAGATCATCCATCTCGCACACAACCTGGCGGACTATGAATCGCTGTTGTCGTTTTTTGATTTTGCCCGCGAAGAATACCCCACCCGGGCCACCGAAGGTCTGCGCCTGATTTTCCCGGAAGAAAGCCAGACCCGCTATAGCGATGTGCTGCGGCGGGCGCCGCTGCTCGCCTCGTTCATTCACACCCTGAACGCGGCAGAGGGCGGAGAACTCAGTTCGGAGAAACGCGAGGCCGAGCTGACCGCCCTGCGGGAGCTGCTGGGGCAGATCGATCATTTCGGCTTGTCTGCGAAAGGCATCGCGATGTTGCCGCCGCTGGGCAATGGTTTTAGCGAGCAATGGATTTCACCGGGGGATGTGGTGACCGAAGCCTTCATGTCCGAGCAGGCCCCCGAGACGCATCTTGCGCTGACGGAGCTTCTCGAAGACCTGGCCGCAGCGGTGGATGATCGCACCGCGTTCAGCGCGTATCTGCGCGGATTGCACGACGAACTCGTGAGCCGGGCCACGGAGCGGGGGGAATACGGCAAGGTGCCGCTGGAGGTGACCTTTTACCGGTACCGCTTGATCGGGCGAAGCCTGCCGCTATTCATCCTGTGTTTCATGCTGGTGGCGCTCACGTGGCTCAAACCCGGCTGGCGGCGCCTGGTTTTTGCAGCGCCGTACGCGCTCGCCGTGCCTACGCTGCTGCTGTCAGCGGGCATTGCCATGCGGTGCATCATCCGCGCACGGCCGCCGGTCACTACGCTGTATGAGACGATCCTGTTCACCACCGCTGTGTGCGTGGCGCTGGCGATCGCCATCGAGCTGATGAACCGCCGGCGCATCGCCGTATCGCTGGGCGCGGTCCTGGGCGCGGCCGGCATGTTTCTTGCCAACCGGTATGAGCTTAAGGAAGGCGTCGACACCATGCCGAGCATGATCGCGGTGCTCGATACCAATTTCTGGCTGTCAGCGCACGTCACGACGATCGTCATGGGGTACGGAGCGGCTCTGCTCGGGGCGGCCATCGGCCATGTGTACATCCTGGGCCGGGTCTTGCGGATTCGAAACAGCGATGAGGATGTCTACGCGGGCATTTACCGCATGACCTATGGCGTGATGGCGTTCGGGCTGGTGTTTGCCGTGATCGGGACGGTGCTCGGCGGCATCTGGGCCAACGAGAGCTGGGGCCGCTTCTGGGGATGGGACCCCAAGGAAAACGGCGCACTCATGCTCGTGTTGTGGATGCTTGTGCTTTTTCATGCCCGGCTGGGCGGCTACATCCGCGGGCTGGGGTTCAACGTCGGCGCGGTGGCCTGCGGCATGGTTGTGGCATTTTCATGGTGGGGGGTGAACCTTCTCGGCGTCGGATTGCACAGTTACGGCTTCACCACCGGCATTTTTCGGATTCTGGCGGGATTTTACGTGATCGAGACCGTAGTTCTGCTTCTGGGATGTTTTGTGTGGCTGCGCGACCGCGGTTATCTGGCGCCCGCCAGGCCAAAGGCGTGATCTCGCCGGATTGTCGCGGCGTATTGACCCTGACGCAAAATACCGGTACGTTAGGCGCGGGAATGCCTGCCGAACAGGGGGCTTTTACCATAAAGGAGTTTGGCGATGACACGACAGCTTGATCGACGCGAATTCTTGACGTCCGGGTCACGGGCGGGCGCAGGCATGGTGCTCGCGGGTGCGGCGCTGGCTCAGACGGATGCGCCTCAGCCCCAACCTCAATCCGAGGGCGCGCCTGTGCGCGTCGGGCTGGTGGGTTACGGCAAACGGGGCCGTTCGCTCATCAGCACGCTGAACGCGCTGGGGCCGGACGTGGAGATCCTTGCGGTCTGCGACGTGCTGCCGGAGCGGGTCGCCGAGGCGCAGGCGGCGCTGGAACGCATGGGACGCCCCAAACCCGCCGGTTACGCGCAGGGCGAGGAGGATTTCCGGCGGCTGTGCGAGCAGCAGGACCTGGATCTCGTGATGAATGCCGCGCCCTGGGACTGGCACGTGCCGATCTGCGTGGCGGCCATGAACGCGGGCAAACATACCGCGACCGAGGTGCCTGCCGCGGTGACCGTCGATGGATGCTGGCAATTGGTTGATACAGCTGAAGCAACGGGCAAGCACTGCGTTCTTCTTGAGAATTGCTGCTATTTCCGCAACGCCATGATGGTCTTGAACATGGTGCGCAAAGGGCTTCTGGGCGAGATGCTTCACGCGGAAGCGGGCTATCAGCATTACCGGATAGCCAACAACGTGTTCGACGCGGAAGGCAACCTGTTGTGGTGCGGGGAGCACGAGTCGCGGCGCGACGGCTGCCTCTATCCCACCCACCAGGTCGGCCCGGTGGGCCAGTGGATGAACATCACCCGTGGCGATCAGTTCGCGTACCTGGTGTCCATGAGCAGCAAATCGCGCGGACTCAATATTTACGCGGCCAGACATTTCGGACCGGAGCATCCTCTGGCGACGCGCCCCTACGCCCTCGGCGACATCAATACGACCCTGATCCGCACCGAAAACGGGCTGACCATCACCCTGTATCACGATACGCAGGCGCCGCGCCCCTACGACCTCATCTACCGCGCGCAGGGCACCAACGGCCTGTACATGGGCACGCTGGACAAGATCTTCATCGAGGGCCGCAGCAAGAGCGAAGAGTGGGATGATATCGAGCCCTACCTCGAGGAATATGAGCATCCCCTGTGGAAGGCGCTGCAGCAGAACGCGCTCGGCCACGGTCACGGCGGCGGCGACTACATCATGATGTACCGCCTGATCAAATGCCTGCAGACGGGCGTTGAACCCGATTCGGACGTCTACGATGCCGCCGCGTGGAGCGTGATCGCGCCGCTCAGCGAGATGTCCGTCGCCGACAAGAGCCGTCCGGTCGATTTCCCCGATTTCACGCGCGGCAAATGGCGTGAACGACAGCCCCTGGGCATCGTGGAGGCGTAAACCGGGCGCGTCGCGGTCAAAACACCGGAATTGAGCTTGGACGAGCGGGCGGGTGCGCAGGCACCCGCCCGTTCTCATATGCGGGGCCGGTTACGGGACCGGATCTTCCCGTGACGCATAGCAGGCGCTGAGTGCGTTGTCTGGAAGTGCCTGTTCAGGCAGCTGCGCGGTGTCTTCAGAGGCGCGGGTCGCGACAATACTGATCGGTGCGGGTCCGAATACGACATTTCCCCAGACCAGTCCGCGCGCAGGGTCATGGAAGAAAGCCGCGGGCGTTCCATTCACGGTCACACGGGCTGTCTTCTGGCCGCCGGTGGCGATGATCACGCAATCTTCCCGGCCGGCCGGGCCGTGCAGCACGAGAGACAGGGTCCCGTTCACGGGATCCCACTGTTCAGAGATTCGTTTGCCGCCCCACTGGTGGTATGCCGTGTTTTCAGGGGCCTCGCGCACGTAGAACAGCCGGGTCTGGTTGGGTTGCAACGAAATGTCCGTGAGATGCGCGAGGGCTTCCCGGCCCCGCCCGGCCTTTATTGTGTGTTCGAGCACGTCATAGACCGCAAGAGGCCGGTCCGCCTCAAATGGCGGCAACGTCCGTTCAGTGAAGGCCACAGCCGTGCTGGCCGGTGCACCGTTCGGATTCGCGACGACGACCAGGGCGTCATTCCACGTGCGGTTGTGATACAGCGTGGCATAGGTGCCGGGCGCGGTGGCGGCGAACCAGTCGCGCGAGTCGGGGAAGAGATAGAGGTCGGACTCGTACAGGCCGAAATAGTGCTGGGCGGCGTTAAAAAACTCTACAAACAGGACTTCGTCGGGGTTGACCCCTGAGGCATAGGGGAACTTGTCCGGCCAGAGCCGCCAATCGAGGTAGCTGTATTGCCCGCCCCCCGTGAGAAGATCGTACGCGTAAGCGAGCTCGGTGCCACAGCGCGCCGCTTCCGTATCGCCCGCCCAGAGGCAACCCTGAGCCGGCTGATTGTGGTACGACCCATACTGCGCCCAATACGCTTCGACCGATGGAAAAGAATAACCTTCACCGAAGAGGTGGCAATCAAACGCGGATATGGCGGGCAGGATGAACCCATGGCTCGAATGGTCGATCAGCACAGCGTGCGGGATTTTGGCCAACAGGGCCTGGCGCCGCCGCCAGTTCACCTCGTGCAGCTCGATCAGGCAATCATAAACCGGCTCGGGGTGGCCGTGCTCTTCCCAGAGGGTGCAGTTGGCGTAGGGCAGGTTATCGTCGATATACATGCCGTCAACGGGATAGTTCTCGAGCATCCGCCCAATGGTCTCCATGCGGTAATCGGCAAGCCCGTTGGGCGAGGCGAGGCAGGTGGCGATTAGATCGCAATAGGCGTCCATGGCGGCTTTGTAGCGTCCGCCGTAGTTGAAACCCTGCCAGAGCGGCCATTGCTCCGCGGCGATGCGTTCCTGGACCCCGAGCGCGTTGGCATACATGAGGTCTGCGTTGGCCGTCCAGATGAACAGCATGCCGGCATCGTGGACGGTTTTCAGCACGCGGTCGAATTCTCCAGCGGGCGGCCTCGGTTCGCCCGGAGTGCCCAGGCGATGCATCTGGAACAGCGTGAATCCAAGCCGCGCGGCTGCGCGAATCTCCTCATCGGCAGGGTAGGGGTGTTTGTCGTCGCCAATCCAGATGAACATCCGCAGGTCGCGCCATCGGGGATGAGGCAGGCGATTCGGGGCAACAGCCAGGCCGGTGCGGAACGTGAATGATTCGCCCGCCCGTACGACGAAAGGGTCTCCGCCCGGCGCTACGCGCACGATATGCTGTGTGAGCAGTACCGGCATGCGACTACCCGGGAGCTTCTCGCCAACCCCGAGGGAGGCGAGCGGGGCGTCGGCCGGTTGCCGGAAGGTTCCACCCCGGTCCGTAAAAATGGCCAGGGCGGCTTTGGAACTGAAGACCTCGAGGCAAGACGTGAGTGTGGTCAGCTCGACAGTCTGCCCGGCTTCGGGAAGCGCGCCCTGGAACGAGTCGACGCCTTCTGAATCCCGGCGCTTGTGGAGGTAGTGACTGAACTGCCCTGCCGCGCTGACTTCGAATCGGATTCCTCTGGTGAACGAAAGATCCGTCGCGGGATTGAGCGTCAGCGCGCAGACCACGACACCGTCGTTGTAGAACGTCGTTTCGAGCGTATACGGCACGCCGTCTCGCAGGGCGCCGCGCGTGTTCAAAACGATCTTGTCTTTTCCCTGGACGGCGATGTCTGTTTTGCCGCCGCCGCATCCCGACAGGGGCGTATCATCGAACCACAGTTCGGCGGCTTGCTGGAGTTGGACTAGCCCGTCCCGCTTGGTTTCCAGTCCGGCAATGGCACCTGATGCCCTGTCCACGGTGTAGCGGCAGGCCGGGCTTTCGACGACAATGGCCGCGTCGCTCTCGATACAGCTCAAATCCTCGGACGGCAGCGGTTCACGCAGCACCTCCGTCACCGTCATGCTCACCGGCGAGGCACCGAAACTCAGGACGGCAACGCCACAAATCAACATGCCAAGCCACACTGATTTCAGCATCATGCGAGATCTCCCGTGGTCGGCGCGGATTCCTGTCGCGCGGTGTTATGAAGCCGGCGCCGAAAAGGTCATTTGCGTTTTTTCACCGCTGCCGGACTCATCGCTCGGCACGAGCCAGGTACGCGGCGCGCGCTGCATGATGTCGAGCGGTTGCCCCGTGCGGTGTTTGATACCCGCGATTTGAGACGCGAGGTTGCGGTGCGGTGTGCCGATCAGCTCGATGGGTCCGCCGAAGAAGGCCAGGACAGTGCTCATCTCGTCGCTCAGTTCACGCACGCCGGCCACATCAAAACGCACGGGGGCCGCGGCGATCCGGTATTCCCAAAGCCGGCTGGTGCATCCGGACGCCTCCAGCCAATCGTCCAATCCATCCTTGAGCGTTGTCGCGGCGGAGGGAAACACGGGGAGGCTGCCCGCGGCCTCGGTCATGACCTCGTGGGCGAGTGCATCGGCCTGGGTGCGGGTCATGTTGAAGGCGCGCAGCACCTCGTCGGGGACTGTGGATTTCTGAATTACGAAAAACTGGAACCCCCATCCGGCGATTTTGCGCATGTTGGCGACGGCCTGGTTTCGGCCGTCGGGATGCGAAAGGTTGAGCCACGTGTGGCCGGCTATCGATGCCGCAAACGCCTCGCCGCCGTCGAGGGTAGCGAGCGGGTCGACCGTAATGCCGGGCGTCATCCCGGCTGCGCTGAGCGAGGAGGCTACGCTCTGCATCGATTTGGGATACCGGGGCCGGGCTCCTTCCAGGGAGCCTGGGCGCGATTCCCAGGTGGCGGGCACCAGAGCATGTTTGAGCCCCGCGGCGGCCCATTTCGCGGCTTCAGCATACAGGGCCTCGGCGCTGGCATCCTCTTCAACGGTGCACCAGAACCGGGGGGCGTCTGCTAATGCGGCGGGGCAGGGGAGTTTGCTGCGGATCCACGTGAAATAGGTCTCCACATCTTCCGGTTTGGGCACGGAGAAGGTGAGAAACACAGGGTCGGCGGCCAGTGAAGCACCGGGTTCAAGCCGGATGGGCGGATCAAATACCGACACGATCTCGCCCTGCCATGCGCCTTCGAACGGTTCGAGGTTGATGCCGGAGCGGGCGATATGCAGCGGCAGAACGCCCAGGGCGAGCGTGCGGTTGTTCGTGGTGTCGCGGAAAAACGCGAGCGACGATTTGGCCGTCCGATCAAACGTGGCGTAGCCCGCCCGCATGTCGAGCCGCCGGATGGCGCTTTCCATCTTGCCGCTGGCGTCTTTCATGCATCCGGGCCCGAAGATCACCGGGCTCAACTTCTTGATCTCGACAGGTGCTTCGCCGGTGTTGGTGACCTCCATGCGCACGACCAGGAAGGGATAGTCGTTCTGCACGGACACCCGGTGAAGCACTTTCAGGCCGTTACGCTCCGGAAATTCCGACCGGAAATCGCTGCACGGCCCCATCGGGGTATCCGCACGCTCCCGGTCTGCGGCGCCTCTGTCGAAATCAGCCAGCTGGACCACCGTGTCGTCGCCCAGCGTGATCGACGCGCGGGCCTTGTCAATGAATTCACCAAAACCTTCGAAGTGAATGGTCCACTCCCCATTATCCGTGGCGTACAGAAACTGCGCGCGATCCTCGTCAAACGAAAACACATAATGGTCGCGCAGGGCCCACGGGAGAGCGGAGTAATTCTGTTTCTCTTCACCTGCGGCCGCCGTCAAGGCAGCCAGGACAACTGCCGTCACGCCAACGGCCGCCCGGATGCACATCGAACGCTGGAGCATCATGAACCCTTTCTAGAATGTTGCAGGCGCATGAGGTCTGTCATGCGCGTGGGTTTTCCACATTTTCAAGGCGGGATTATACACGATACCGGTCCACAACCGGGTATGCTGTGATCTGAATGCGGAAAGCGCCCTGGAACGGCCCGGGTGCGTGCTGGCCTCCGCGCTTGTCCGGTTAAAGCGCTTGATCCACCGCTACCAGAACAGCGAAAACCTCACCGCTCCGAAACACAGCGATTTCCAGGGCGGTTGCGGGCTGCCCTGTCAAAGCGCGGTGCACATAATCAAACGATTGCTCCGCCATGTCCATTCCATTGATGGATACCAGCAGATCGCCGGTGAGCAGCCCCGCCCGTTGCGCGGGAGAGCCCTCGGCGATGAACAGGCGCCACAGGCCGCCCCTCTGACCAGCGGGGGTGACGCCGGCGCTGTGCACAGGAGGATCGTGCCACGGCAGCGGCACAAGCGGCAGCACGTGGAGCGTTCCCGCAGCGCGATCGAGCGCCGGCATGAAACGCGACCAGAATCGCATGCCCAGCTGCGGCGCCGCGCCGTTTTCAAGCACCTCGCAGAGGGGCGTCTCGACCTCAAGCGGCCCGACCGTGCACTTCGGCAGACGGATCTGGATGGCGCCCCGGCTCCCGGCCCCGTCCGCTACTTCCAGGCGGGGGGTGTGTTCGGTGAAGAGGTCCCACTGCTCCAGGAGATTCCGCGGCAGTGCGAGCGTTCCGCTGAATACCGTGTCGAGTTCGGCCTCGACGGCATGTTCTCCGTTCACTGTGACGGGCACGCGCATGACGCCGTCGGATCCCGTCGAGATGGGCACGGCAATCCATTCCGGGCCCATCTGGAGCGGGTACCGGGCAAGGCGGCCGCCCTCGCAATCCAGGAGAAAACGTTCCGGAAGTCCCGGCAGCCCGAGAATGCCCGCGACCCGCAGGCCATAGAGTGCTTCCATGGGGGCCAGGTCGGTCGCGTAGGCGCTGCACTCGAGCGCGGGGCGGCCCGCGACCTCGAGGGCCTGGATCCGGATCCGGTGCGCGGAAAACCCGTCGGCCTCCTCCGGCTTGCCCGCGTCAGGCAGGCCGAGCGCGCCGGCGATGGGGGCATCGAGCGCAACATAGGGCGCTGCGGTGTCAATGAGAAACGGATAGGGGCCTACACCGTTCACCCAGGCCGGCGCGAAGAGCCGACCTCGGGCAAGCGTGATCTCCTGCCCGGCAGACACGGCGGCGGGCGTCTGGCCCGTGATGAGCGTGGCCGCTGCCACCAGGACGGCAATTGAAGAGATCATGGGATCTTCTCCGCGAGCATATCCGCCGGAAAGCGAGTCGACACCATCGCTTTCGGGACCGGGCCGCGCTGTCCTTCAGACAGGCCTCCGGCGAGACGGCGGGTCATTTCAGGCCGAGGACGTCCTGCATATCGTAGAGGCCGGGCGCGGCCGTCATGGTGAAGCGGGCCGCCACGAGGGCGCCGCGCGCGAAATTGTCGCGGTTGTGCGCTTTGTGGGTGAGCTCAATGCGCTCGCCCTGCCCAATGAAGCTGACGGTGTGTTCGCCGACAACATCGCCGCCGCGCAGGGCATGCATGCCGATCTGGTTGCGGGGCCGCGCGCCCACGAGTCCTTCGCGGCCATGGGCGGTATCGCGGGCGTAATCGAGCCCGAGCGCCTGAGCGGCGCATTCGCCCAGGCGCACCGCCGTGCCGCTGGGGCTGTCTTTCTTCTGGTTGTGATGGATTTCGCAGATCTCGACGTTGTAATCAAGTCCCAGCAGGGCGGCCACCTCGCCCGTCAGCTTGAACAGGAGGTTGACGCCCACGCTCATATTGGGTGCGTATACGACAGGAATGCGCGTGGCACAGTCGTTCACCACGGCGACCTGGGCCTCGCTCAATCCGGTCGTGCCCAGCACGCACGGCTTACCGGCGTCCGCGGCCAGGCGGACGTTGCCAACGCACGCGTCCGCCGCGGTAAAATCGATCAGACAGTCAGATTCAGCCAGTTCAGCGGCGGGGTCGGCCGATACCATGACCCGCTGGGGGCGTCCCGATTCGGCGCCGGCGATGAGTTCGGTCCCGGCGAAGGCGGCTACGTCAAACGCGCCGCCGATGGCGATATCGTCCGTGGCCGCGGCCAGTTCCAGGATGCGCCGGCCCATGCGGCCGCAGGCGCCTGCCACGCAGATTTTCATGATCTACCCTTTCCCGGAGAAGCAGGCCGCTAAATCGCGCCCACCTGCCCCAGAATTCGTTCCAGTTTTTCGAAGAGTACCGGCTGCATCGGCACGAGAGGAAGCCGCAGCACATTGTTGATCTTGCCCATGCGGTGGAGGGCCGCTTTCACGGGCATGGGGTTGGTTTCCAGGAAGAGCCCCTTGACCAGCGGCAGAAGGTCGTAATGGATTCGTTGCGCTTCGGCCAAATCGCCCTGATCGAACGCGGCGCACATCGCCGCCACTTTCGCGGGCATGACATTCGCGGCCACGGAGATCACGCCGGTCGCGCCGACGCTCATCATCGGCAGCGTCAGGCTGTCGTCGCCCGAAAGCACGGTGATGCTGCTCAGACTGCGGATTTCCGAGACCTGGTCCACGCTGCCGCAGGCTTCCTTCACCGCCACAATGTTGTCTGCGGCGCTGTGGATGTCGGCGATGGTGGCCGGCAGCATTTTGGTGCCCGTGCGCCCCGGCACGTTATAGAGCACGATGGGAATGTCGACCTGCCGGGCGATGGTGGTGTAGTGGGCCATCTGGCCGGCCGGCGTGGGCTTGTTGTAATACGGCGTGATGAGGAGTGCGCCGTCCGCGCCCAGCTCTTTCGCCTTACGGGTCAGCGACAGGGCTTCCCTCGTGCTGTTCGAACCCGTGCCCGCGATCACGGGCACCCGTCCCGACACGCGCTCGACGGTATATTTGATGCACTGGATCTGCTCGTCGTGGGTCAGCGTCGCCGCTTCCCCCGTGCAGCCGCACGGAACCAGTCCATCCGTTCCGCTTTCCAGATGCCAGTCGATGAGGCGGCCGTACGCCTCGAAATCGATGTCAAAATCTTCTTTGAACGGCGTCACAAGCGCCACGATTGAACCACGGAACATGGAGTATCTCCTTCGTGAATCGTCACCCCTGCCTTGCCTGGATTGTCCGCGTTCCGCGATACAGAGAAGCCCAGGTTGACCGCCATTGTAAAACATTCGACGTGAGATACGCCACACAGCGAATCGCGCCCTCTAAGGTCAGACTGGTGTTGCCATGTAATTTTGCGTCCTGGCCTGCTCTGCCGCCGCAAGAGCCGCGGTTAATCCCATCCACTCCGTCCACCCTGTCCACATTCTCATCCCCTACTCTTCTTCAACAGGTCGCAGCCCGGCTGATTGCCGAAAAAACAGGGCGCCCGGTCCGGGTGGGGAGCTGCGCGGGCCGAGGAAATGCCGGTACTGTCCCAACTGCGCGAACTGGTGTCCGACCGGCTTGCCGCGCAGTGGCGGTTTCCGGAAGCAGCGCTGGCGCTCGGCAGACAGCTCATTGCGGATATCGAATTCGGCGCCTTCCTGGCATGACATCGCCGCGTGTGCTCAGTACTGCGTCTGTGTGCCCATGAACAGGCCGGCGACCTTCCAGTCTCCGTCGGTCTTGAGCAAAATAGCGGTGAGCCGGTAGTCACCGAGGCCGAACACCACGTTGGGTGCTTTCCAGGTGCCGGTGACCGTGGCGATGGCGCCATTCGAGCACGCGTGGAGCCTGGACATTTCGGAGGTTTCAGGCCGGCCCACCTCCACGGCGTAGCGTGCCATTGTGATGTAACGCTCGGGATCCACATACAGGAACAATTCCATGCCGCCTTTGCCCAATATGGCCAGAAACGGGTCGGGGTAGAGATGCGGGCGCAGTTCCAGCATCTGGCCTTCCCGGACAACCCGTTCCCACGCCTTCACCACGTTCACGGCGTCCTGCGACATCTCCGGAGGGGAAAGCCGGTCGGAGGGAAAGATGCACAGGGCGGTCAGGCGGCAGGCGCCCCCGGGACCGTCGGGCAGCGTCGCGAACGTCGCCAGCCAGTGCCTCTTTTCAGGAGATTCGAAAATGGCCTGCCCCATCATCAGTTCGCGGGCGGTCTCGTAGACGCGGAAGGTGGCCCGGGCGCCCAGGGGTAAAGTGAAGGCCGCGGCCGTGCCGGCGTTACGCCTGAGCTCATCGCGCCGGGCGGTAGTCCAGCCGCCGTTCTCATTGGCCATCACGGCCAGGGACCCCAGGGGCGAAAACAGCGACCACAGCGGAGGCGACTGCGTGGTAAGGGAGCGCTCAACCTGGCTCAGGAGCGCATCGAGAGCGTCGCGTTCTTCCGGGAACAGTTGGGCCCATGCGCCCGCGCACGCGAGGCCGGCAATCAAAATGACGAGACTCTTTCGCGGCATGGCGTGTGCTCCTATGGTTGCGTGTCCGGTTCAGCTGGCGCGAGGGCGGACGTCAACGCGCTGGCAGCGCTGCCGGCCGCCACCAGATAGACCGGGCTGCGCAGCGCTTCCGTCGGGAGGGCGCACGGGTTGCCCCAGCGGTCACAGGAAGCGGTATCCGCGGGCAATGGGCGCGGCAAAGGCTCCGGATCCAGGCCGTTTGCGTGCAACACGACCACGGTACAGCCTCCCGCTGCGTACGGCCGGTCATGAGGCTGAGCAAACACGTGCGCGCTGATGTCGTGCGCGGGCTGAAGCCGCTCAACGTAATGCGCGCCGTCGACGAAATGCGCCAGGGCGGCCGCGGTAAGGTGAAGCGGACGCAGCAGCGGTCCCGGTTCCACCATCATGTGCGTCGATTCTCCGTGATGCGGTTGGTTATGGACGGAATACGCGAAGAATCTCTGGGTTCCGGATGCGATCGTGGTGAGGAACATCCGCGCGTACTGGTCGGCGCACCACGACCAGTCGCCGGTAAGCGCCGGTTCCGCGAAAGAGAAAAAAGACCCGTGGAAGACCGTCACGTCGGGCCCGCCTTCGCTGAACAGGAGGGGTTTGGGCTCGCCGTAGTTCTCCTGAGCCGTGCGCAGCCGCTTCGCTACGCGGTCGATGGGATCGTTCGGATAACCGTGCATGCCGGGATCGTAACGGTGAAACGACAGGACGTCGTAGTAATCGTAGGCTCCGGCGGCGAGGGTCATCGCGTCCCAATAGGGAGGCCAGGTGTCGATGCCGACGATCACGGCTTCAGGGTGAACCGCCCGGGTTTCCGTGAAGGCGATCTTGAGCAGTTCTGTGTAGAGTTGCGGATTGCCCCCTTTGAAGAACCCGATAGGATTCCAGGGTTCGTTCCAGACCTCCCAGTCATCGATTGCACCCTTGTAATGCGCGACCACACGCCGCACGTAATTGCGCCAGTTTTCCAGGTTTTTCGGGGCGCTGTAGATGCTGAAATAACCCTCTTCCTCCGCGCCGGAATCCCAGGGCGGCGCGCTGTCAAGCAGGCCGAGGATGAAGAACCCCTTTTCGCGGGCCAGCGCCACTTCGTCGTCGTACCAGAGCCAACGGCCGGGCTCGGGCTCGATCAGCCCCCATTTGGTGATGCCGGACGCGTCGTGGAGCCGCAGCCACTTGTAACCCAGCCGCGCCATGGCCTCCAGATCCGGCGCGATCAGCTTCGCATGGATCCCGAAATACGAATCACGGAACGGCGCGGGAAACGGTTCCGGCGCCCGGGCCAGCAGGGTCTCGGTCATGGGCGACAGGGCCGTCCCGGAAGGGGCGACGACCGTGGCCTCGACGCGAAACATCCCAAACCGGTTTGCGATATCTCCGGTGATCTCGGCCGTGCCGGTCCAGGAACCCGTGGTATCGAGCGGGATGGGGGGTTGGCTGGCGGTCTCGCCGGAGGTGGAGACGATGCGTGTCTGCAGCTGCGCTCCCGGAGCGGTCGCGCCTGCCACGCGTATCCGGTAACGCACCGGTCCGGTCCCCGCCACCACGCCCCACGGCGCATCGGGTTCGACAGCCACCGCGGCCGCGTGCCATTCCGGCTGCCAGTCGGCAGGGGGTTCTGCCTCTGTTGCACCCAGCCAGAGGCCGTCCAGCCAGAGAGTCGTGTTGGCGCCGTTTGCTGATAGACGGAGGTAATAGCAGTCTTTTCCTGCCTTCGGGAGCACGTGGGTGAGGCGCAGCTGTTGCCATTCCCGCGTGGCCGTAGCCGCCTGCTCAAAGGCCAGGGTTTGGCGGGTCTCGTTGTCGTGAAGGGAGACCGAGAGTGCTGCATCCGCCGGCTCGGAACGGAACCACAGGAGGAGCGTGTACGCCCGGCCGGATTCCAGGTGGCGTGCTGGCGAGGTGATCTCAATGCGTCCGTGGTCCCCAAAAAGAAGGCGCCCGGCGCCGGGCCCGATTCGACCGGGCCCGGTGTCAGCCTCCCAGGTGTAGTCGCTGCCGTCGAGCAACCATCCGCCAGGGACACCTGCTCCGAAGCGTTCAAGATTGAACACATGGCCGTTGGACGAGACGCCGGGTTGCGTCTGTGCCGCGCCGAACGCAGCCACAAGCATGAAGAGACTCAAAAACGGAAGAACTCGTGCCGGCATGGCATTTATCCAGGTTGCGGTTTGTGTTTGTCTTGTGGCCCGATGTCTGGTCAACATATACCGGTCTGAGGGCCATCCGAATGCCCCGCACCGCCGCGGGTGGCCGTCAGCCCGGTCAGGCTGCTTCTCCGCCGCCAAAGGCCACGCGGGACTCCTCCGGGAACACTTCACGCCGGATGCGTTGGGTGGTCGCCTCGTAATCCCATTCCGTGGACAAGGGTCGCCACCCGTATCCGTCGCCGAGCACATGGCAGTTTTTGAATATCGCTGCGTAGGGATCCCGAAGGTTCAAATGTTCCAGCGGCGCGTTCCCGAGAATGGCAGCAAACCTGCCGTCCGTGATGGCCCACAGCCCGAACGTGATCTCCTGAGGAGAGTCGCCGGGGCGCAAGACCAGGTCGCCGCACGCGATCGCCTCGTGCACCAATCCAATCAATATGTCATTTGCGGCGATGTCCGAGGCTTTCAGGTCGGGCAGCCGCTCCGCCGGGATCTTCTCGATGATGGACTCCGCATTCATGATTTCCCAGATGCGGACATCGTCGGGAAACAGCCGCGCATGGATCTCCACTGCCACGCCAACCGCCACCATGCGCTCTCGCGGACGGCCTTCAAACGCGACGCCACGGGTGATGAAGTCAAGGCGCTGGCGGCGCGACCGCTTTCCGAGTTCGAGAAGCAACTCCTCCTTGCACCCGAAATGCAGGTAGATCGTGCCTTTGGAATACTCGGTTTCTTCGGCGATGCGATCCATGGTGAGACCATGAAAACCGCGTTCGAGGAGTAAACGGCGCGCTACCTGGAGAAAGAGCTCCTCGCGCTTGCGAAGTTCGCGTTCTTTGCGAGTTGGTGCGGCCATGACTCCGCCATGGTATGACGCACCGTCAGAAGTTGTCAATGCGTCAGCCCGGCGGCTCAAAATGCCGCAGCCGGGGGTGTCAGCCGGGCGGGCCGGTTACGGTTCCAAAGTGATCTGGGCGTACACGATGGCGCCCGCGGGGCCGGCGCCGGCCAGGTCAATGGTGTTTGAGGGGGCGTTGCCCGCGCGCGGGCTGGCCAGAAGAAACGTGGACAACGGCTGGCGGAGAGGGACGGGGATGAGCGGGGGCGCATCCTGTGGAATATTCAAGGGGACAAGGTAGTTGCCCGGCGCGTTGTCGATGGTCGCGTAGATGAAGGCGTAACAGTCGCCGTTCGCGGCAATATGGAAACGCGCGCTGCCGGGCTGGCTCGTGTCTGTCCCCTCGATGATCGTTTTCCGGTCGATGATCTGGCCCTCGCGCACAAGCGCGAGGTGCAGCGAGTTCACGATGGACAGATCCGGGAAGAACTTGTCGCGCATAAGGGCCGAGCTTACTTCGCGCTGGGTATACAGGATGTACGCGTCGCCATTGGGGGCGATGTGGAGATCCTGGCCGGAAATGTGGCCTGCGGTAGCATCGACATTGGCGATCTCGATGGGAGGGAAGAATGCCTGCGAGCCGATATTGGGCGTCCAGGTGAAATAGAGGATGCGAAAGACGTAATCCCAGGTGTTCTGCGTCTGCTCAAACTTGTAGTCTTCCCATTCTTTGACGGGCTCCCGGATATCGCTGATGGCGAGCACGTAGGCGGCATGGTCTTTCAGCGCCACCTGGGGATAGCAGGCCCGGATGGGGAACGAGATTTTTCCGTTGCCCAGTACCTCGCCGTCGCCTTTCAGATGACACCAGTTTTCCTCACTCGTTTTGGCGTCAATATTGAGCATGAGGAGCTCCCCGGCGCCGCGATCTGCTGCGTAGCCCCGGTACGAATGGTCCGTAAACGTGGGTTCCCCTTCCCATACCGGCCGGAGCGCTTCGGGGGCGCTGGGGTTGTCGAGGTGGAATTTCAGAAGGTAAGGCGTGCAGGGGCCGTATTTGGTGCCTGGCGGTTCCGTGCTGTCGTTCACATTAAGATAGAAAACATCGGAACCCGTGGTTGCCAGAAGGGTCGGTTCGCGTTGGCGATAGCCCTCGGCCTCGGCAAACAGGCTCCATCCCGCATCCGTGCGGCTGTGCAGCCGCCAGCGGGTGTTGCAGAGCGGGGGCACGTCATGGCCCGTCTCCATCTCCGAGAGCATCACTGTGTCGCCGACACGGGCCAGGATGGTGCAGCCGGAACTCCAGAACGGGCCGGAACCGTTGTTTGCGGGGGTATGCGTATAAACCGTCTCTTCATGCACGACCGTAACTGTCGGCTGCACCGGCAGGGTGGCGTGTTCAGGAGCGGCCAGATGTTCGCCGGCGAGTACGCTGGACAGCGGTCCGGTGTAACCCAGGAAAGAAAGTGCAATTTCGAAGAGAAGCAGCGAGGTCACGGAGAATGCTCCTTTCTGCGGCGGCCATCGCCGCCCGTTTGTCCGGGAACTGGTCCGGCAACCGGTACAAGGCCATGGTGTCCGGTATGGTGAGATTGGGTTCAGATTATCGCTGTGACGGCTGTGCGCGATGCTGATTGAGCTTTTCGGCCACGCCTTCCAGTTCCGGGTCCAGGCGATGCGCCCGTTCCCATTCTTCCACCGCCTTCTCCACCTCTCCTTTCAGGAAATACGCGTCGCCGAGATGGTCGCGAACCACCGCATCGTCACGTTCGAGCCGAAGGATGGAGCGCCGGATGTATTCGATCGCTAAATCGGGTTTTCCCTGCCGGTAATAGACCCAACCCAGGCTGTCGAGATAGAAACCATTCTCGGGCGACAGCTCGAGCGCCCGCTTGATCAGCGTTTCCGCGCGATCGAGATTCCTGCCGTGGTCCGCGAAGAAGTATCCCAGAAAGTTCAGCACATCCGGATCGTCGGGATCAAGTTGCAGGCAGGCTTCAATGTGCGTTTCCGTGTTGGCCGGGTCTTTCAGTTCATCGTAGATGATGGCCAGGTAATAATGGATCCATTTGCCCGGGCCGGACTCTTCGAGGGCGGCCAGCAGCAGAGGCGCCGCTTCCGCGTATCGTTCCTGGGCCATCAGAATTCGTGCCTGGAGAATTGCAAACCGCTGCGAACGGAGGCCTTCGGCGTCGATATCGCGCATGAGCCCGAGCAGGAAGGCGCCGGTTGGCCCGGGGCCGTACAGAAAGAGGATTTCCTGGAGGTAATCGCGGCTTTCGGCGTCGATGTCGCCGTCGATTTCGTCCAGGGATTCCAGGAGCGGCAGATAGGGTTCCCCGGCGAGCTTGCGGGCCAATGCGCGGAACAGGGTGCCCATGATGGGCGCGTCGTTTGGCGGGATGGCCCGTCTGGCTTCGGCCGCGTGGCCCGCGCGCAAAAGCAGGTACATGCGCTGCAGATGGTGCCGGGCCTCCGCACCGGCCTGCTCGCAGAGCTGCGTCACTTCCTCGATGGCCTCATCGTAGCGGTCCATGCGGGCGAGGGCGGCAGCGAAATGTTCGCGTGCGCTCACGTCGTCGGGAGACATGGCCAGGTAGCGCTGCAGCTGGGCTGCCGCAGAGTCAGTCTCGCCCAGTTCCAGATGGATCAGGCCGAGCAAATAGCGGGCGCTGGTCAATCCGGAGTCCAGCTCGAGGGCCTTCTGCAAATAGACCTTCGCCTCTTCATTTTTCCGGATGCGCGCCAGGCTCAGCCCAAGCCGTTCGTAGAGCAGCGCGGAATCGGGATGAAGCTGTACGAGCTTCAGGTAAATGTCCACCACGGACACCAAATCGTTGGACTCTTCCTCGGATTGAAGCAGTTCGTCGTAGATGAAGACATTGAAGGAAGTCAGAGTAAGGGCCTTTTTGAATGCTTCCGTCGCCTCATCGTACCGCTCCTGCTGGCGGTAGATCCGGCCCAGTATGAACCAGGCGGCCGGATCGCCGGGGTAGACGGACACCAGGTTCTTCGCATACACCAGGGCGTTTTCCAGATCATGAACCAGCAGATAGCCCCGGATGATGTGTTTCATGAGGTTCGGGTCATCGGGGACGTATTTCAGCGCCGCTGCGAGTTCGCTGTTCGCCTGCTCGAAACGGCCGTTGCGCCGGTGGATGTCGCCCATCAGGTAATGATTGAACGCCTGTGCGCGGGCACTGGGGGGCTCGGCCGGGGCGTAAGGCAGGGTCTCGCATCCCAGAATGGCCATCAGGCAGAGCGCAATAGTCACGTGGCGCATGAAGAAGCGTCCTTGTCGAGTTTCGAAAACAGCGGCTCCGTTTCCAGGGAACGGGCCAGCGGGGCGAACGAGCGCCGGTGATGCGGGCACGGCCCGAACCGCGCAATGGCCTCGAGGTGCTCGCGTGTGCCGTATCCCTTGTGGCGCGCGAACCCGTACTGAGGATACAGGCCGTCCAGCTCTTCCATAATGCGGTCTCGCGTGACTTTCGCCAGGATGCTCGCGGCGGCGATCGATTGGGAACGGCAATCCCCCTTGATCACCCGGCACTGGGGGAGCGGGCAGCCGGGCACGTCAAAACCGTCCACCAGAAGGTAGTCGGGCGGGGGCGTTATCTGATTCACAGCACGGCGCATGGCAGCGTAATTGGCCGGTTGAATGCCGAGGCGGTCGATTTCCTCGGGCGGGATTATGGCGATGCCGATGGCGTGGGGGCCGTTCTGCAGCATAGCGAAGAGGCGCGCCCGTGTGGCCGGCGTCAATTGCTTGGAATCATTCAGTTCAGGCAGGGGATGGCCCAGCACGACGGCCGCCGCAACCAGCGGGCCCGCCAGAGGGCCGCGGCCCGCTTCATCGACCCCGGCCACGCGCTCAAACCCCTGCTCTGCCGCCTGGCGCTCCAGGAGGCCGGCCTGGAGTTCCTCGCGCCACTGCGTTGCCTCGGGGCGGGCCGTCTGGCGTCGTGAGATGCCGGAGCGGGCCGCGTCTGCGGGGTCCTTTGCGGGCCTCTTGGCATGCGGCGTTCCCGCTTGTGCAGCGGCGCGTATTTCGTTCAGGGTGCGTTTCGGCATCGATTCCATCCCAGACCAGTTTGCCCGAGCATCCCGCCCGATGGCGCAACGCCTGTAGAATAGCCCGCATGCGAGCCCACCGCAAGGCGGGCCGCTGCGGGCGTCAGAACACCGGGAACTTCGTGAGCGCGAAACGTCGCGGTTATTGTTCGCTTTTGACTGCGGTGGAACGGCCTTTGGCTTTCACGCGTGCCGCTTTGCCGGCGCGGTCGCGCAGGTAGTACAGCTTGGCGCGGCACACCTTGCCCTCGCGGACTACGTCGACTTTTTCCACGCGCGGCGAATGAAGCGGGAATACGCGTTCGACGCCTTCCCCGTAGGCCACGCGGCGCACGGTGAACTTGGCGTTGGCGCCCTCGCCGCCTGAGCGGCCGATGACCACTCCTTCAAACACCTGAATGCGTTCTTTTTCACCTTCCACAATGCGGAAGTGAACACGGACGGTGTCGCCAACCCTGAACTGCGGCACCTTCTCCGCGGCCTTTTTTTGCTCCTGGCTGAGCGCTTCCACTGCCTTCGTGAATTTCACGGCTGTTCTCCTCGCTTCCGTTCTGCTTCTTCCCGGTCGATCTCCGCCAGGAGCAAACGGTCTTCTTCGCTACAGTTCACCAACAAATCCGGCCGGCGCGTGCGCGTTGCCCTCAGCGCTTCCCTGCGCCGCCATCGTTGAATCGCGGCGTGATGGCCTTCGCGCAGGACCGCGGGCACCTCGAGGCCGCGAAACATCGCGGGGCGCGTGTACTGGGGCGGCCCAAGCAGTCCCTCGTAAAACGAGTCCGTCGTGACCGATTCCCAATCGCCTACCACACCGGGCAACATCCGGCTCAGGGCTTCAATCAGGACCAGCGCAGGCAATTCACCTCCGCTCAGCACGTAATCGCCAATCGAAATCTCTTCCGTGCAAAGCGCGGTGCTCACGCGCTCATCCACGCCTTCATACCGCGCACAAATCAAAACCAGGTCCGGCACACGGGCCAGCTCGCGGACCAGGTTCTGGTCAAGGCGCCGGCCGCGCGGCGACATCAACACCACACGCTGAAGCGAGTTGCGGCCAGCCAGGCTTTCCAGAGCCGCCGCAATCGGCTCGCACCGCATGACCATGCCCGGACCGCCGCCATACGGCGCATCGTCCACCGTACGATGCCGGTCGGTCGCGAAATCCCGAATGTTGGTTATCGCGACCTCAAACGTACCCAGCTCCAGGGCCTTGCCCAGCAGGCTCGCCCTGAGCGGGGCATCAAAAAACTCCGGGAACAGGGTGAGGACGTCAATGCGCATCGTCCACCACGAACGGGGCAATATCTCCCACGATGATCGCCCTGGATTCCCAGTCTATCCGTTCTACCACTTCCCGAACCATCGGAAGCAGCAGTCTTCGCCCATCGCCGCCTTGTATTTCGAGCACGGCGTGGGCCGGCGACTCCAGCACACCCACGACTTCGCCCAGTTCGACCCCGCCGGGCCCGAGCAGCCGCATACCCGGCAGGGCGTCCGCCGCAAAGCGGCCCTGGAAAGCGAGCGCGTCCTCGTCCGCCTCCCAGAGCACCTCCGCGCCGCGCATGCCGGCCACGCTGTCGCGCGGCGTTCCCGGCGTGAATTCCACGACGACCCATCCTTCCGGGCGCCGCAATGCACTTACCAGGGGGCGGATTTCCCGGCCGTCCGGCAGCCGAAGGTGCAAGCGGCCTGAAAACGCGTCATCAGGAACCCCGCCGTCCACCGCCTGGATGCGCACCTGCCGTTTGCCCGGATTCACGGAGTGAACCTTGCCCGCCACTACAGTGCGCGTGGTCATTCGGCATTCCAGCGCGCCTCACTCCACGATCTGGAGCGTGGCCCGCATGTCCTGCTTGTTAGCGGCCGTACTGAGAATGGTGCGAATGGCCTTCGCCGTCCGCCCGTCTCGTCCAATCACCTTGCCCATATCGTCCGGATGGACGCGCAATTCATAGCACTGGCCATCTTCGCTTTCGATGACCGTAACCTGAACATCTTCAGGGTGGTCGACCAGTTTCTTCGCAACAAATTCAATGAGTTGTTTCACGGTGCGAATCCTCGTTCACGGCCCGTGCCCACGCGGGGCAGAGCCGGCCCGGGCGGCCGGGCCTTACGCGTCCGGCGCCGTTGCCTCGGCTTCGGCCGCGACGGCTTCGGCCGCGACGGCTTCGGCCGGAGAGGCTCCCGGCAGCTCTTCCGGTTTCGTTCCCTTGGCGAACATCTCCATGACGCCCTGCCGGGCCAGAAGAGACCGCACGGTGTCGGAAGGCTGCGCGCCGTTGCATAGCCATTGGAGCGCGCGTCTGGCATCGATTTCGGCACGCGGTTCGGGCCGGGCGCACGGATGATATACGCCGATTTCTTCGATTACGCGGCCTTTGGTGCGGCTCCGCGCATCCATCACCACCACCCGGTAATACGGCGCGTGGGTGCGTCCGCCTCGCTTCATACGAATTACTGTTGCCATGGTTCCTTTCTCTCCTGACGGCGGCGATTCCGCGGTCTTCCTGAATCCGTCGTGCCTATGCTGCGACTCTCAAAATGCCATGCGGCAGAAAATGCGGCCACACCGGCCGCGGCCTCAGAAGCCGGGCAGCATGGGCATGCCCCGCCGGCCTTTCTTCCCGCCTTTCATCATGTTCTTCATCATCTTCCGCATCTGCTCGAAGTCCTTGAGCAACCGGTTGACTTCCTGCACGCTGGTACCGCTTCCGTCTGCGATGCGCCGGCGCCGGCTGCCATTGATGATCTTGGGCTTCTGCCGTTCTTCCGGCGTCATCGAGTAGATGATGGCCTCCACGTATTTCATCTCGTCTTCGTCGACGTCCATCATCCCCTGGCCCATCATTTTCTTCATCCCGGGGATTTTCTGGATTAAATCGCCGAGCGAGCCCATTTTTTTCAACTGCTGCATCTGCTGCAGAAAGTCTTCGAGGTCCCAGGTGGCCTTGCGCGCTTTTTCCTGAAACTGGAGCGCCTGTTCCCGATCGACGACTTCCTGGGCCTTTTCCACAAGCGACACAATGTCGCCCATCCCCAGGATCTGGTCGGCCATGCGCTTGGGGTGGAACGGTTCGAGAGCGTCCAGCTTCTCGCCCGTCCCGACAAACTTGATCGGACAGCCTGTCACGTTGATCAGGCTGATCGCCGCGCCGCCGCGCGCATCGCCATCCAACTGAGTCAGCACGACACCTGTCAGCGGCAGCGCGTCATGAAATTGCTTTGCGCTGTTGACCGCGTCCTGACCCGTCATCGCATTGGCAACAAACAGGATTTCGTGGGGCGCTACCTGGGCCTGAATGCGCCGCACCTCGCCCATCATCTGCTCGTCCACGTGCAGCCGGCCCGCCGTGTCCATGATGATGACATCGCACTGGCGCATCTGGGCTTCGCCGCGTGCCATGACGCAGGTGTCCACGGGATCGGCGTGCTCGCCGAGGCTGAAACACTCCACGCCCGCCTGCTGTGCGACGATCTCCAGTTGTTTGATGGCCGCCGGGCGGTACACGTCCGCTCCGACCAGGAGCGGCTTATGCCCCTTCTTCTTGAGATGCAGCGCGATCTTGCCCGCCGAGGTCGTTTTGCCCTGGCCCTGCAGCCCCACCATCAGGATCAGCGTCGGCGGGGTGTCCGCCAGGCGCAGGGGCTCATTCGCCCCGCCCATGGTGTTTACGAGTGCGTCGTGCACGATCTTGACGATCTGCTGACCCGGCTGGATGCTGTCCAGAACCTTCTGGCCCAGCGCCTGCTCCTGGATATCCGCGATAAACTGCTTGACGACCTTGTAGTTAACGTCGGCCTCGAGCAGCGCCCGCCGGATCTCCTGGAGGCTGTCCTTCATGTTCTTCTCGGTCAGTTTTCCCTGACCGCGAATGTTCTTGAAGGCGGCTTCCAACCGCTTTGTCAACGATTCAAACATGCCGTACTCGCGTTAGAGACAGAGCTTCCCAGCAAAATAGACAGATCTCACCTGAAATCGAGCGTGTATCGTACCATACGAAACAGCGGCAATGCAATCTCGATGGCCCCGCCCCAACCTGATGATTCTATTCGATTTGCCGCAATTGATCCGCGCCTGAACGCGGCTCACGGCACCCTGCGGCGTTTTTGCGCCGGAGCAGGGGTGAGACCTCTGCCTGGAGGCATTCCCGCGAGCGGGAGTGCGGCGCTTACGCGATGGCGGCAGGCAGCTTGAAGTGCACGCCCTCCAGCTCGGCCTCGCTCTCCACCACGTCGCAGGGCCCGCGCGTCTTGAAGTACTCGATCACACCCTGAACCAATCGTTCAGGCGCAGACGCGCCGGAGGTGAGCAGGATCGATTCGACACCGTTCAGCCACGCCTCCTGGATCATGTCGGCGGATGAAATGAGGTATGCGGGGATACCCTTGGCCGTGCAGATTTCCGCCAGGCGCGTGGAATTGGCGCTGGCCCGGTCGCCGACCACGAGGACCAGATCGACTTGCGACGACAACGCATTCACGGCGGCCTGCCGGTTTTGCGTGGCATAGCAGATGTCCGCGGAGCGGGGCCCGGTGATATGGGGAAAGCGCTTTTTGAGGGCCTCGATCAGGCGGGTGCAGTCATCAACGCTCAGGGTCGTCTGCGTGATATAGGCCACCTTTTCAGGATTGGGCACCTCTACCTGCGCCACTTCCTCGATGGTGAAGACGCGTTTGATGTGCTGCGGGGCCCAGCCCATGGTGCCGATGGTTTCGTCATGGCCGGGTTCGCCGACGAGGATGATCGTGAAATCCTTGTCCGCGAAACGGCGCGCCTCATTATGCACCTTGGCCACCAGTGGGCAGGTTGCGTCGATGACCTCGAGCTGGCGCTCCCGGGCATCTTCCCAGCGCGCGGGGGACACGCCGTGCGCACTGAACAGCAGGTGCGAGCCTGCAGGCACATCCTCGAGACGC
>DAOSJS010000018.1:0-25651 GCA_035367355.1 Candidatus Hydrogenedentota bacterium | reverse complement strand
ACATCCTCGGCGCGCGTCAGCCGTTCCAGCAGCGGCAGCGGCAAAAAGGCGCCCCAGTGCTGCCGGATATACTGCAACTGACCCTCGAGTGAATACGGAGAGGCCAGGATGGGCGCGCGCAGGCAGGCGAACAATGGCTTGCCCAGCTGCGACACGGCAGGCTGGCCTTCGAAATGGCGTTCCAGGCTCCCCACCAGCGCCCGGTACGGTGCACGGTGGCAAAGATCCGTGTCGTCAAAGACTTCGCGAATGGATTCCATGGCGGGGTTGTTCATCGCCAGTTCCAGCAGAACCAGTTCCCGCCCCAGAACGTAATGCGCCTGCGTGTCCGGGCTGCCCGCCCGTTCCATGGCTTCAGCGCAGTGTTGCGCCATCGTGTCGAAATGCGGCGGATACAGTTCAAGAAATGCCGTAAACGATTGCTGGACGCTCGCCGGTTTACTGGTCTCCGCAACCGCGGACAGTCCCGAGGCCATGCTGGCCGGCTGCTCATCAAGGCAGTACAGATCAATCAGATACCGGAGCAGGTCTTGAAGCAGCCCGGCGGTCAAGAGCACGCCGGGGCGGATAGCCGGCCGGGCCGGGCTCTCAGCGGCTCGCCGGTTGTTCATGACATAGGCCAACTCCTGGGCGGCCCGTAGAAGAAAGCCGCTTCCTGCAGCACGGCTGTGTTCCAGAAGTGCCTTGAGTTGAAACGTCTCATCGGCCCGGCGAGACACGGGGAGGCCGAACGGAAAGTAGCGGAACCGGTCCAGCCGGCCCGGGAAAGACGACGTACGTATCTGATCAGTCATAAGGCCATCCGCAAGGGTTTTGGCCGGCGCTCCAGCGGAAAACCGGCCGAACACCACTGCCTTCGTGTAATCGATGCCGAGTCATAAGGCGGCAGAATACAACATCCCCGGGTGCGTTTGCCAAAGAGCAGGCGCCGCTGCGCCCTGCCTGCCGGTTTACTGGTTGTGCTCGTTCAGAAATTCCAGCATCTCCTGGAACATCGCCCGGCGCTGTTTCCAATGGATGTAATCAAACCCGTGGTTCCGGTGAGGATAGCTCACCAGGCGCGCCGGTACGCCCAATTCCTGCAGCCGGGCAAAGAAGGCCTCCGATTGTTCGTAATGCACAAGTATGTCCGACATCCCATGGGCCAGAAACACCGGCGCCATTTCCGGCTTCGCATAGGTGATGGGTGACGCAGCCGCCAGCGGATCTTCTCCCTCTTTCGCCACCTCGGTTCCAGCGAATTTCAACATCCCCTTCGCCACGCGCTTGCCAGACAGGCCCGGCAGGCCCAAGTCCCGGTATTTGGTCAGGTCGACCGCCCCGTACAGCGACACCGCCGCCCGCACGGCGCTCGACGCCCCGGGATTGGCGTCTCCTTCCAGGCCATCCTCGGGACCGGTGGCGGCCAGTAAGGCCGCCAGGTGCCCCCCTGCCGACGCCCCAAACGCCACAATGCGCTCCGGATCCACCTCGTACTCCTCCGCATGGAGGCGCAGCCAGCGGACCGCCGCTTTACAGTCGTGCAGGCAGCAGGGAAACGGGTATTTCGGCATCAGCCGGTAGTCGATCGACATCACGACATAGCCCGCCCGGGCGAACGCCAGGCAATACCAGCGCTGCTGCCAGCGGGGGCCGAAGCGCCATGCCCCGCCATGTATCAGCACCATACCCGGCCGGAGTCCGGCGCCGCGTTGCCGTGGCTCGTAGATCGTCATCCCCAGGGAACGGCCATCCACGACCGCGAACACGCCTTTGCTGATACGCAGTTCCCGGCCGCTCGGCGCCACCGGAGCCGGGCTCATTGCCACGGCACAAACCACGCCTAAAGGAATGAGAATGTTTGACATACCATTTCTTCCGAGTCTCTCCCGGCAATGGGCCGAGGCAATTAAGGGTTGACCTTCGTTTTACTTCCAGTTAAGATTTTGCGTCGGAACTTGGAAACTGAGAAACCTCAACTTCGTCGTACAGACGCGCGGGGGTACCATGAACAGACATCTTTCCAGATACCGCATCGCTTCGTTAGCTGCAGCATTGCTGATGTGCGTTTTCCTGACACAATGCGGCGGCCTGACACAAAAAGACTTCGAAAAAGTCAACGTCAGCGGCTTCGATGCCGAAGACCAGAAAATCGACCACAATGATTATGCCAATTCCATGGAATACTTCAAAGCAGACGAGGCCGAAGACGGCTATCTCTATGTCGGCACATGCAACAACATGGGCGGCCTCATCGGCTTCTACGTGCAGATGATGAGGGACGGCGGCAACATTCTCGACGCGCCCATTTGCCCGCCGGAGATCCGGCGCTACCGCCCCGATATTGGCCCGCTGGAATGGGAAACCGTCCTCGACTACCGCGATGTCGAAGAAGAAGGCAGTTTTAAGACCATTGGCTTCCGGTTTATGACCATTCTGGAGGCCGAGGAACTGGACAAAGACGCGCCGCCAGCCAACTTCCTCTATGCCGCCACCCAGGGTGAGACATGCGACCTGTGGCGCTCCAAAACCGGGAATTACGGCGAATGGGACCTCGTGTACACGTTTGAAGAGTTCGGCGGATCCATCCGCTGGATCGAACAATTCGAAGGGCGTATCTATCTCGCCATCGCCTACGACAGTTTCGGCATTGCCCCGCCTCCCGGCGAAATCTGGGTGTCGGATGACGGTCTCGATTTCAGGCCGATCATGCGGAACGGCTTCGGCGATCCCAACAACCGTGGCGTCCAGGCCCTCATCGCCTACAATGGCTGGCTGTACGCCGGTACCAAAAACGACATCGACGGATTCGACATCTGGAAGCTGCGCCCCGTCACGCCGGGCTCCGAAGAGTACGAGTATGTGCGCGTCGTCAGTGGCGGCGGCCCCAGCTCGCATAACGAAAACGCCGGCATGCCCATCATTTTCCAGGACAAACTCTACTTCGGCACCCAGCTCTACATTGCCGGGATCAATCCCACCAGCGGCAACGCCTTCGAAGGGTGCGACATTATCCGCATCAACGAAGACGACTCGTGGGATACCATTGTCGGGCCGCGTTCCCTCTCCGGGTATGCGTCCGGGTTCAACCATTTCACCAACTCGTACCTCTGGTGGATGGAAGAGCACGACGGCTGGCTTTACGCCTCGACGTTTGACCAGGGTACTCTTCTCGCCGGGCTCCTCGCCAATCTGGAAGGCGTGATGGATTTCTTTCAGAAGCCGCAGGATAAGAGCACGATCACGACCGTCAGCCGCCTCTTGAACGCCTTTTTTGATATGGACGATTTTTACCGGTTCACCCACGCGGGCGGCGATATTTTCAAGAGCCCCGACGGCGTAAAATGGTATCCAGTCACCATGGACGGCATGGGCAACCCCAGAAACTACGGCTGGCGAACCATGAAGTCCTGCCCTGACGGGTATCTCTACGTCGGCTCAACCAATACCACGACCGGCACCGAAATCTGGCGAGGCAAGGTGCCTCAGCGCGAAAAAGCTACGGCCCAATTGCTCCAGCAGTTCAAATAACACGCTGGAGGCATGGGCCGTATCAAAAAAGCTCCGGTCGCCCGGGCGAGTGGCTTCAGCGGCTACTCTTCCGCCTTATCCATGGTGTCGCGCAGGTTGGACAACATATCGCGCAACTGTTTTTCAAGAATAGTCAGGACCAGGCCTTGATGAACGAGCGCGTAGTTTACTTTCGGCCGTGTCAACGTTTTGATTCGCCTCATGTTCTGTTCCTCGGTTTTGTTAATGCGGACCAGTTTTTGCCGTAAACGCACGGCAGTATAAAGAGCCGGGCGCTGCCGTGCAACTATAAAAAGCGGCGCGCAATGCACGCGGGGCGCGTGCATCAAAATGAGGGCAGAGCACCGAGCCTTTCAGCTGGAGGTTCGGCGGTGGCAAAATCGGACGGAGACACGGCCGATTTCTACAGATCCGGCCACATGGAGTGCGGTCGTGAGCACGAACCCTTACGAAAACCTGGCGCGAGTCATACGCCATGAACATGCCGATTGGATCCCGTTTACTCTGGACGTTGGCGCGACGCCCGGTTTCACCGGCCCCGTCATGGAGGTTTTCCGCGAGCAGACCGGGGCGGAGCACCCCGAGGAGTATTTCGGCTACGATTTTCGGACGGCCTCGCTCGCCACGCGCTTCGGCGGGCCCGACCCGGCCGCCCTGCATGCGTCAGTCGAACCCGGAACCGCGTTTGACGAATGGGGTATCGGCCACTGGGCCGGCGGTGCGGCCGGCACTTACGAAAAAACGTACCCGCCCCTGGCGGCGGCCTCCCAAATCCGTGAGATCGAGGCGCATCCGTCGCCCATAATCGATGCAGGCCGCACGGCCAGCGCGGTCGAAGCGCTGCATGCCCGGGGCTATCCTGTGTTCGGGTACGCGGGCAGCATCTACGAATGGTCCTGGTGGCTGCGTGGCATGGAACAGTTTATGATGGACCTGCTCGCCGCGCCGAAACTGGCGGAAGCCGTTATCCGGAAAGTGGCCGATTACACCAAGGCCCTCGCCCTGGAATCCGCACGCGCCGGAATCGATGTCCTGTGCTTCTACGACGATGCCGGCATGCAAACCGGGCTGCAGATCGACCCCGCACTCTGGCGGCGGTTCATCCAGCCGCGCTGGCGCGAGGTGCTCGAGGCCGTCCGGAGCCAGTTCCCCGAGACCTGGTTTTTCCTTCACAGTTGCGGCCGGATCGAAGAAATCATCCCCGACATTGTCGACACAGGGTTCCACATTCTTCATCCCATTCAGCCCGAGTGCATGGATTACGCAAAAATTCGCCGCGCATTCGGCCGGGACATCGTTCTGTGCGCCACGATCAGCGCCCAAACCCTCTTCCCTTTCGGCACACCGCACGAGATTCGCAACTGGGTACGGGACATCCGGCAGCTCTGCGCTGCCGATAACTGCGCCATCCTGTGCCCGTCAAATCTCGTTCAGCCGGAAACGCCCTGGGAAAATATCGTCGCGTTCGCCGAAGCGGCGCGTGCGTCCTGAGAAACCCTCTTTCATGCGGCCTGTCCGAACCCCTCACACGGAGGCGTCCAGGAGTGATTCATCGAGCTGCAGCCCTTCCGTCTCCAGAAGGAAGGCGAGCAGTTTTCGGGGATCTCCACGCAGGATCACGGTCTGCGACAGCAGGGAGCTGGTTGCAAGCCGGCCGTTCGCGGTTTGCATGGCCCCAATCGTCTCCAGCTCGAAGAAATCCAGTTCCCCGCCATTGAAAATACTGTACAGGTCCGCCGTCGAAAACGGCCCGTCCGGTTGTTCGTTATCGGCAATATTGAAATAGGTCCCCTGCTGCGGTCGTGTCTTGCGTACAAACAGCATTTCCCGGCCGAGGTCCAGTGCGCCGATACACTGGGGGCCGTGCTCTACTCGAACGCCTATCTGATGGCGCGCCTTGCCTCCAAGCCGAAAAACAAAATGATCCGGCCGCCACGCAATCCGCTCGCCCGGATCCCCGTAAAAGTCACGGTTCAAGGCGGCATCGTTCTCCGGCACTTTCCCAAAGGCAATGATGCCATCCGCGCCGGGGAACTGCTCGAGCGACCACGGCGCCAGAAGCGCGCTCTCGGCATCGTAGTCTCCCAGAGGTTCGAAGACGTCCAGCGTATCGTAGACCAGCCCCTCCAGCCCCAGATGACCGGCGGCCGGAGGAAGCGCCCGGGCCCACACGAGCCTGCGGTAGTTCAAGTCGAGTTGCGTGCCCTTCCGGTTCGTCAGCGCGATCCGTTTTTCTATCCGAACGCTGCTGTCGTCCTCAAACGAGACCTGCGGCACGGCCTTCGCAATGCCGTCCTGCACGGTCCACGCTCCGTCTTCCGACAAGTAATTGAACGCAAACGGCCCGCCTTCAGGCGCCGGCCAGAGCGAGTTGCCTCCCAGATTGTCGTATTCTGTCGGGGAGGGGTGCCGCAACGCCTCGACATCAAGCCGGTGCACCAGCTCCCCGCTCAATCCACAGAAAATGCGCCCGCCCAGCGCCGGAGGAATCAAAACGGTTCCCTGGCCGCATGTAAGCTCGACCCCGTCCGCGTCATATGCCCGCAGCTGTTCCCACATCTTCATGCCTCCTCAGCGACGATGCCCGTCATGTTGTAAGCAACCGGTCCATCTTGGCGCTGAAAGGCACGGGGCCGACTTCGGTGATTTCGTAGCCCGTCTCAATCCGGGCGCCGTGCCATTCCGGATGTCCGAAGAAACTTACATCGACACAGACCGCCATGCCCGGCCTCAGGGCATCCTGGCTGTTGGGACCGAAGAAGGGGGCTTCGGCCTCATGCAGGCCGATGGTGTGCGCGAAGGGGCATACCAGATATTTCAGCAGCCCGTGCTTTTCGTAATAGGCGCGACCCGGGGCGTCGATTTCGCAGCCCTTTCGCCCGGGCATCAATTGGGCCCGGGTCAGCCGGAATACTTCTTTCAGATGACCCAGCATCTCTGCCTGCGATGCCGAGTAGCTGCCCGACACCGGCAGGGAATGGCCCACGACACCCGCATAGCCTTTCACTTTCGGCGCCAGGCCCACCATCACCAGCTCGCCGGCTTCCAGAGGCTTCGTCGTCGCCGTTGGAACGACCGCGTTGGCCCGCGCGCCCGAACCCACAATCGCGCTGAACCCGAAGCCCGTAGCACCACGGCTGCGCGCCGCATATTCGCCAGCCGCCGCGACCTCAATTTCCATGGCGCCCGGTTTAATCGCCTTCAGCATCGCGTCATAACTCGCATCCGCAAGCTGAAACGCCGCACGAATCTGTTCCCGTTCCCACGCGGACTTGTCGTAGCGTAAGGCCACAAACGCATCGGTGATATCCACGAGTTCCACACCGCGAAACCCCTCGGTAATCTGCCGGAAACAATCGGCAGGCATTCGTCCTCCGCCGACCAGACCCGCCCTCCGGATCGCCCCTTCCTTCGCGCTGAGTTCCGCGAACAAGGTCGGGAAATCCGTGATCGTCGCGTTGGGGTACTCCTCGTCTGGAACCATGAACACCGGAAAATTCCGTGTTTCCTTGATCGCGCTGTCCTGCTTGGCGAATGGCTCACTCTCCGGACCGCCCAACAGCATCGCGCTCCCGTCTTTCAACACCAGCACCGCGCCGCTTTCAAATTGCGGGCACCACCCGGTGAGATACCATCCGTTGCCAATGTTGAATTCGTCGTAGTACACCAAAGCCAGATCCAGGTTTTTGGCTTTCAGGATCTCCTGCACTTTGGCAAGCCGGATGTCGCGCTCTTCCTGACTGAGATACCCCATTTCCGCGCCTCCTTATCAAACTCGTTCCAGGTGGGTGGCAGGCAACGCGACGCCAACCCCGTCACCCCGGCACGGACCTTATTGGCTCACCACGCACGCCGCCGCCATTTCTCCCATCATACTCCAGCTCAATCGATCATTTCCTCCAGAATCGTCCGCATGAACCCGCGGGGCGATGCACGCGCGGCCTCTCTGTTTGACTCCCCCGGCCGGTTTACGCTAGAATTCCGTTCAGTTGCCGGATAGCCTAATGGTAGGGCACCTGACTCTGGATCAGGGTAGTCTAGGTTCGAGTCCTAGTCCGGCAACCAAACACGAGTTTAATCGTTCGTTTATAGCGTGGCCCGTTCATCTAGTGGTCTAGGATGCAGGATTCTCAGTCCTGTCACAGGGGTTCGAGTCCCCTACGGGCTACCATACCTCTACAAAAGGGCCCGCGTACCGGCATGCGGGCCCTTTTGCTGTCTCTCAAAGCCGTTTTTCCAGCAATCCGTGCGGACCATGCGGCATTCATGCGATCACAATTTCGAACGCCTCGCCCTGCTGTACCGTCGCATCCCGTGCCAGCGCCACAAGCGCCAGGCCATCTTTGATTTCAAACGACGCGCCAATCGGCCTGCCGGCGGCGGTTACCGTGACCGACCCCGGTGAAACGCCCTCCTCCAGCGCGAACGCGAAGGTCTTCGCCCGCAGCCGGCCCCACTTCAAATCGATGCGTTCGGTCTGAACCCGCGCCGTCCGCGTCTGCTCAAACGTCCCCCATCCCTCAGCCCAGGTAAAGGCCGCTTTGAACGCATCCGGAGTGATCCGGGGCGAGAATCCGATGTAGCCCTTCGGGCCGTGGTATTCAAATCCCGCCAGTGACAGATAGACGCCCCAGCTGGCCAGCGCTCGAGCGTAGTGATCCCCACACTCGACCTCGTTGTATGGATTTTTCAGGCTGGGACTGTAGCGGTCGTGCACCGCGCGGCAGATGACCAGGGCCTCTTCCACGAATCCTTCAGCGGCGAGATGGCCCGCCACCTGGTATTCGATGCCCGTCCAGACCTCGCTCTTATACATTGTCCCTTCGGGCAGGAACTCGCTCCTGGGCCAGGTGCAGGTCAGTAATCCGGCCTGCCCCGGGCTGATGAACCAGCGGAACGGAGGATGTTCGTCGTTGTAGAGCGAGATATCCGGCGCCCAGTTGTATTTCCAGACCGCCTGAAGCGCCGACCGGACGTTCTCCTGCGGATAGATGTAGCCCAGACCCAGCTGGTGCGCCCATCCCTGGCCAAAAAGGTGGTCCGACAGGCATCCGTCCTTATACTGATGCCGCGGATACTCCTCGAGGTCGACATCCTGAACAAAATATTCGCCATTCCACAGGCGCTTGACCGTGAGTTCTCTTCCGCTCTCGTAGATCGCGCGAGCCCGTTCGGCAAACGCGGTATCCCCCATTTCCTTTGCCATTTCCTCGCCGGCCCGCAACGCCGCGAGATACAGCGAGCCCACAAAGGTGTTCGCGCCATGGTAATTGATGTCGTAGGTGTTGTGCTGCTCATCTTCGATCAGCCCGTCGGCATTTCCGTCACGGCCGATCGAATACTCGAGCGCCAGTTTGATCCTGGGCCAGTTCCGCTCGAGAAACGCGCTGTCCGGCGACATCAGATGCTCGCGGTACGCTTTCAGGACGGTCCCGCACTGCCCGTCCGCGGCATAGGCATCGTTGCTGCGGAATCCCACCAGCCCCGTGTCCGCGTGAAACCCTCCGCCGTGCTCGCGTGGATTGAAATCCTGCATCTCGCGAACGCTTCGCGACAGCTCTGGAAACAGGCGCGCCTGGCCGTGCGCGTAATTCCAGACATGGGTGCAGTTTCCCTCACAGCAGGTCACGCCTTCATACGCATAGAAACGGCCATTCTTCCACCACTGGCAGGTGCCCGTCGCCAGATACGACAGGGTCGAATGGAGCCGATCCAGCAGCCAGTACGGCAGCGAGCCGTCGTAATAGGTGTCGCGCCACAAACGCGTGTCCGCCGTAAGCCGTTCATGATGGTCGAGCGCATAGTTCGCCACGGCTGCCGCGTCGGCGAACTGCGCCGCGTAGTAGTGTCCATTTTCCTGATTGGGGAAGTGCCAGGCGACGACAAACGTGAAGCAATGCTTCGCGCCCGGCACTATCGAGGCTTCGGCCGAACTCAGCAGGCCGAGGCGCTTCTGCTTGAGCGCATACGCGTGTTCCCCGCTGAACAGATAGCTTTCCGGCGTTCCTGCGGGGTAGATCCGGCCGGCAAGGGCTTCGGGCGCCAGGGCATCCGCGCAGGCCAGCGCCAGGGTGCCGTAATCGCGCGACACATCCAATGCGGGCTTCTCGGGCTCCCGCGGCGTGTCCGCGAATTCGACCTGGTCGATATTGATGTGCCCCCAGGCGCCGCTGGCTTCATCGACGATCTCGAGGCGCGCCTCCTTGCCTTCGTAATCGCTGACGTCCCACGCGGTCCAGGTCAGTCTTTCCGCATTGACGCCCGCAGCCGTGCGAACGACCTTATCGCCCAGCACCAGGTTCATGCAGGTACGTTTTGCGTCGGAACCGCCGCCAATGAGGAAGTTGATGTATTTCCTCGTGATCGTGAACGTGGGCGACACCAGGCGGCCCGTCGGCGCATCCCCGCCCAGGAAAGTGTTCACCAGCCCCTGGCCTTCGAACCCGCTGACTTTCTGCTGATTCGGCAATGTGCCCCGCGCCGGTCCCGTCCCGAAAGCCTCTCCTGTGGCCACCCAGGCGCCATAATTCTCGCCTTCGAAGGTCTCGAAGATGATGGGGTCGCGGGAGGGTTCCGCTGGCGCCGCCGGCGGTTCCGGTGGCTTCTCCGAGCTGTGCAGGACGAGCCCCCGGCGGCCGGTTTGGCTGATTCGCGTTCGACCAATGACCGGGCTCTGGGCCTTGTATTCGTTGGAAACGGCGTTCTCCAGGCGGCCGAGCACACTCACCGTGAGCGCTTCCTGCGACACATTCTCAACCATGATGTTGAAGATCGTCGCCGGCAGACACGATTCCCGCGCATTTAACGGGATAAACGGCGAAAAGATCTCGGATTCCACCCGGACCGGCGCAGCGCTTCCGGAATACGTCACCGTCGCGACCGGATACTCGCCCTTGAATGTGACGTCCTCGAATCCTTCGCGGCTCAGCGAGGCAAAAGTGTGCTTCCCGTCCGCCGTTTCCGTTATCAGCGTGAAGCCGTGTTCGACCGGTTTGGCGATGCCTTCGTGGGCATAAGTCGAATTCGTGTCTGCCACCCAGTAGGAGCGCGCGTTGTTGAAGATCTGCCAGTCGCCCAGCGTGCCGTCGCCGCACACGTAGAGCTGGCCCGAACCGATCCCGCCGCACGGCATGCCGATCCGTTCCAGGTCCCCGCCGGAATGGACTTCCTTAACTCCCCGCTCAAACAGGCTCCGCACCCAGGCGGGATCCAGTTTCTTGTCCGCGGGCACCGGGTGCGCCTTGCCCGCATCCGTGCCGCTGAACGGCCCCGCCATGACGATGGCCGGCCGGCCGAGCGAGGTTGCCAGCAGGCCGCCTCCCGTCAGCTTGAGGAAGTCGCGCCGCCTGACTTCGCGCACCCCGCCAGTGCCACCGCATCCGCCCGGCCCGCAGCCACAACTGCCTGCCGGAGAGGCTGCCCGTGCCTCATCTCGACTCGCGGGGTCCTGATTTTTGTCCAAAGGCTGCCTTCCCTCTGACATACCAGCGTCCTCCTCAGAAAAGGAAAATGTTTCGATGCACCACGCCCGCTGACGGACTCGAATCAGTGTAACAAAGGTTGCCCGGCGTTTATATCCATCACAGTGCGCCATCTGCGATCACACCGGTGATGGGAGTCCTCCCCCGGCCACGCGGAGCGCGTATGTAGCAGCAGGCCGCCTAAGGCTTCCCAGGTTTATCCTGGTTTTCGCAGCGCGTAGGGGCAGACCCCCGTGTCTGCCCTTCTTCAAGACGACTACGCGGAGCGCTCGTCCACCCCCGGCCGCTTCGCGGCCACCCCCGCCAGCGAGGGACACAAGACGCAGGACGGGCGGCGCCTGCCTTGGATCAAAACCACCGCATGAGGATGGACGCGCGCGTGGGGTTATCCGGATGGGCGGCCACAGGGGGCCGCCCCTACACCGGACGCATGGATGCATGGCACTGGGCGGAAACCTGAGGCTTCCCAGGTTCATCCAGGTTTTCACAGCGCGTAGGGGCAGACCCCTGTGTCTGCCCTTCTTCAAGACGACTACGCGGAGCGCTCGTCCACCCCCGGCCGCTTCGCGGCCACCCCCGCCAGCGGGGGACACAAGACGCAGGACGGGCGGCGCGTGCCCTAAATCCGAGTCAACGCGTGCCGATGGGATGGGCGGCCACAGGGGGCCGCCCCTACAATCTGGACGGCAACCCGGATCTTTCCAAATTACGCAGCGCGTAGCGCAGGCATCTTGCCTGCGTTCTTCTCTTATGTAGGGGCAGGCCCCTGTGCCTGCCCTTCTTTAACGCAGCCGCAGGGGTCATCCGGATGGGCGGCCACAGGGGGCCGCCCCTGCAAAATCCGGACGGCGGATGCGCAAACCGCTGGAATCCCGCCTCCCGGTGCCTATACTATGCGTGCAGTCAGCAGAACACGGGAGACCTCGCATGGAGACAGTCGCCGGCAACCCGGCCCCCGAATCCCAGCCTGTGTTTGCCACCCGCGGTGTGGTCATCACCCCGGCAGACCTGACCCTCAATTGGCCGGAACGGGCCAAACGCGCGAGACTGACCACCATTGCCCTTCACCCGTTCCCGCGAAATGTGATCGAATTCGTCCGCACCCGTGACGGCGAGATGTTCCTGGATACCTGCCGCGAATTGGGCCTCCAGGTGGAATTCGAGCTTCATGCAATGGCCGATCTGCTCCCGCGCACGCACTTCGACACCCGCCCCGAGTTCTTCCGCATGAACGACGACGGCGAACGGACGCCCGATGCCAACCTTTGTGTCCATTCCAGGGGCGCCCTTGACTTCGTGGCCGCCAACGCTCTCGAGGTCGCCCGCATTCTCAAGCCGAGTACCGGCCGCTACTATTTCTGGGGCGACGACGGCCTGCCCTGGTGCCAGTGCCCGAAATGCCGTGAATTTCCGGATGCGGACCAGGCTCTTCTTCTCGAAAACTTTCTTGCCCAGGCCCTGGCTGCGTTTGATGAACGGGCGCAACTCGCCCATCTGGCCTACGTGAATACCCTGACGCCCCCCAGCATCGTAAAGCCGGATCCCCGCGTCTTTCTGGAATTCGCCCCTATCCGCAGAAAGTTCGACGTCCCGCTCAATGATCCCGATTGCGCCGAGAATAAAGAGCACCTCGAGCTTCTCGACGCCAATCTGAAGGTCTTTCCCGCGGAAACCGCTCAGGTCCTGGAGTACTGGCTGGATTGTTCACTTTTCTCAAACTGGAGAGAGCCCCACGTAAAACTGCCGTGGTCGGAGGCCGTCCTGCAGGCGGATCTCGACGAATACGGCGCGCGCGGCATCCGGCACATCACGACCTTCGCCGTATACCTTGACGCGCATTACCTGCAGACCTATGGCGAGCCGCCCATCGCGTCGTACGGGCAGGCCCTCGCGGACTGGCGTCCGCGCTGACCCCGAATGCTCTCCATATTGCATGACGTCACTGCAACGGCGCCGTGAAACGGTACCGGCCTGCCGCGGCTTCGAACACCGCGCGCCCATCTTCAGAACGCACCTGCACCAGCCCGTCTGCTTCCGACACGGGCGTGCCCGATTCGGCCACCGCGCCCGGGTCGCTCGTCGGGACCATCACGGTGGCAGTGGTATTCGCGGGGATCCGCACGTCCCATACGAACTGGCCGTCCTCGATACGCCACACGCTTTCTATGACGCCCCGCGCAGTATCCTGCCGTGCGCTGACCCACGTGAGATCGCCGGTCACAGATGGTTTCAACAGAAAATGGGCATATCCCGGAGCCGATGCATCCGGCCGAATGCCCGCCAGCCCGCGATAGAACCACGCGCCGATGCCGTTGTAGCAGTTGTGAATATGCGAACGCTCCGCATCCCAGTGTTCCCAGGTGGTCGTCGCGCCTTGGGCGAGCATATAGCCCCAGCCCGGATAGGTTTCTGTGCTGATGTATCCGAAAATCAGGTCGTTGCGGTCCATCTGAAGCAGGGCATCCGTCAGCAGCGGCACTCCGGCCAGGCCCACATCCATATGCCCCTTGTGCTCGACCCGAATCTTCTCCTCGAGCCGCTTCGCGATCGCGTCGCGCAGTTCGTCCGGCACCACTCCCGCCAGCAGCGGGTAGGCCAGGTCGAGCTGCGTATCGTCCACGTAGGTGCCCCGCGCTGCATCGTAAAACGCCTCATGAACGCGTTTCCGGCGCGCTGCGGCCTCCTCCCTGTACTTCGCTGCATCTTCGGCCCGGCCCAGCACGGTGGCGATATTCGCCATCCAATCGTAACACTGCACCACAAAACAGTTGTTTACGTGGTCAACCGAGCGCTCGGCCTGCTTCTCCCGCCGGTCCGGCCGGGCCCAGTCGCCCAGATACCAGCTCCGATAGTCCGTCTCCGGCCAGGGGCGCAACAGGCCTTCTTTCGTATAGGTCTCGACGTAACCCAGCCATTGCTGCATGGCCGGATAATTTACGTCCAGGATTCGCACGTCACCGCAGTCCTGATACATCTCCCACGAGGCCGCGATGATAAATCCGCACCAGTACGGACCGCCGCCCGCGCGGAACGGATTCGGCGCCGTGTGCGGCATGCCGCCGTCCGGACGCTGGCAGTCCCGCCAGCTGGCCAGCCATGCCGTGTACAGAGGCCCCATGCCAAACAGCGTGAACGCCGTCGGCGTGCTCGCCTGGCCATCGCCGCCGTACCCCAGGCGTTCGATGTGCGGGCAATCCACGATGTACCCCCCGAGGCTGAGGCACTCCAGCGTGTAGTGCACCATATCGTAGACGCGGGTCAGCACGGGATTGGAGCAGGCAAAGCTCCCGTACACTGGAAAATCCGTCCGTACCAGGTACGCCGCGATCCCTGCCGTCTGCGTCGCCACGTCAATTCCTGTAATCCGCACATAGCGGAACGCGTGGTAGTTGAAACGGTTCCGGAAGGTTTCGCGGCCCCCGCCCACCGCGACATACTCGTCGACCTGGCCAAACGGATCGAAGCCCTCGGCCGGCAGGAAGTCGGCGTATTCCATCTTTACCACCTGGCCAGGCGCCAGTCCCGTGAATTGAATCTCGAACAGGCCCGCCAGGTTCGTGTCAAAATCGATCAGCCACTCGTTTTCGCGCAGAAACCGGATGCGCGCCGGGTCGTAGCGCCGCAGCACCGCATTCTTTTCGACCGGTTGCGCGGACACCGTGTGCGGGACCGGCTCTACCGCGACGGCATCGGACCATTCGCTCGCGTCGAAGCCGATCGACGCCCATGCCGGGATATTCGCGTTCGCGTCGTACCGTTCACCGCCGTAATGGCCCGGATGCCGGACATCGATGGTCGTCAGGGGGCTTGGGTGCGCTTTCCACGTGGAATCCGTGGCGATGGTGATCTGTGCGCCCGACGGTAATTCCGCTTCGAGTTGTGCCCGCACCAGCGGCCCCGCACAGGCCACGCCCGGCAGCCCTTCCCGATACCATCCGCAACCCGTCCAGAGCGCGATGCTGTTGATCCCCGGCCGAAGGTATCCGGTCACATCGTGGGTCAGATAAAAGGAGCGCTTATTGAATTGCGTCATCGCCGGAGTCAGCGGCGAATCATCCACCAGCTCGCCGTTCACGTGCAGCTCGTAATATCCCAGCGGATTGACATAGACGCGCGCCGCCGTGGGCGCCGAGTCCAGTTCAAAGCTTTTGCGCAACCAGGGGTGCCGCGGATCACCTTTCGCCGCATCCAGGCCGATGTAGCCCCCCTGCCAATCCGCCGGTTCGAGGAGGCCCATGCTCCATTCCGCCGGCTGGCTCCACGCGCTCTCAGCCCCATGGGCATCCCAGACCTTCACCTTCCAGTAGCAGTGCTGCCGCGAACCCAGCGCCTGGCCGGCGTAGGAAATCAGCACGCTATCCGCAGAGTCCACCTTCCCGCTGTCCCACAGGTCGCCCTGGTCGCTGGCAAGAGCTTCCCGCGTCGACGCCACCAGGATCCGATAGGCCGTCTGCTTTGCCCCGCGCTCCCCGGATTCTACGATCCAGCTCAATCGCGGCGGATTCGCATCAATGCCCAGTGGATTATTCAGATATTCGCATCGCAACCGGCCGGCCGTCATGACATCTACCCCCTCACCGGCCACTGCCGGAACAGACAACCCAAAGATCAACAGCACTAAAACCGCCGCACTGACGGCCACGCACAGTCCATTCATTTCTTCACCTCGTGTCTTTGTCTCCCAAGGCACCGGACCCCTTGAGTATCCGCGTTCTGCGCCCTGGTATGCAAACGCAGCCGGCCAGAAACTCCGCACGAGGCTTCATTATCCTCCGTAGGAGCAGGCCCCCGTGCCTGCCCTGAATCGGTCCACCCCCGGCCGCTTCGCGGCCACCCCCGCCAGCGGGGGACACAAGACGCGGTGCCGGCATTACTTGACCTGTATCAAGGTGAACGCGTGAAGATGGGCAGCCGCGTGGGGCGATCCGGATGGGCGGCCACGGGGGGCCGCCCCTACACCGGACGCATGGATGCATGGCACTGGGCGGCCGCCTAAGGCTTCCCAGGTCCATTCCTGTTTTCGCAGCGCGTAGGGGCAGACCCCTGTGTCTGCCCTTCTTCAAGACGACCACGCGGTGCGCTCGTCCACCCCCGGCCGCTTCGCGGCCACCCCCGCCAGCGAGGGACACAAGACGCAGGACGGGCGGCGCCTGCCTTGGATCAAAACCACCGCATGAGGATGGACGCGCGCGTGGGGTTATCCGGATGGGCGGCCACAGGGGGCCGCCCCTACACCGGACAGAAACGGCGCTGGCTCGGATTTTGGCATTGACTTATTGCCTATTTGGCAATACACTGCTGTGTAGTTGCAATATGCGAAACAAAACGCTTCAAAAAGGCCTGTTGATCCTGGAGGCGCTGGCCGAGGAAGCCCGCGATTTCTCCCTGGCTGAGGTTGCCGCGATGTCGGCCCTGGGCAAGAGCCAGGCCTGCCGCCTTCTCCAGACCCTTGCCGCCATGGGCTACGTCGTCCGTGATCCGCGCACCCGCAGGTACCGGATCGGACTGCGCACCCTCGAATTGTCCGCTTCGGTCCTGTCCCGCATGGAGCTCCACCGCATGGGGATTACCTACCTGCACCAGTTGTCCGACCGCATTGCGGCGACCAGTTATCTCGGCGTCCCGCATCTCGGGCAGGTGCTGATCGTTGCCACGGTATATCCGGCCGGCGTCTATCGAGACAACGTCCCCGGGTTCGGCAGCGTCATGGCCCTGGACAACTCCGCCATGGGAAAGGTCCTGCTGGCCCACATGCCCACGAAAGAGGCGGGGGCAGTCGGTCAGCAACTCAAAAGGCAATTGGCACGAGTCCGCGCTCGACAGATCGCGGTGATCATCAAAAACTCGGTCCTCACGGAGAGCGTCGTGGGAATCGCCGCGCCGGTACGCAATCGCGAAGGCCGGGTCATCGCCGCCCTCGGCGTGTCGCTCCCTCTGTTCACCTGGAGGCATAGAGATCAGACGGCGCTTCAGTTGGCGGTTCTGGCCACCGCAAATGGCCTGTCATTCGCGCTGGGCTATGCAGCCAACCGAATCGCCCTGTAACGGAGGAGAATACCAATGAGCATCACTGGCGAACTCAAAGCGGCCGCGCGCGAGGCCGGCGCTGATCTGGCCGGGATTGCCTCGATCGAGCGATTTGACGGGGTGCCCGCCGAAAACCATCCCAGTTCGATCTTCCCGGAAACACGCTCAGTCATCGTGCTGGGAAAACGAATTGCCCGCGGATGCCTGCGCGGCGTCGAGGAAGGCACCCAGTTCGCCATCTACGCCCAATATGCCGGGAACTGGGTCCCCGATCGGTTCCTCGCCTTGACCACGGTCAGCGTAGCCCAATTCCTCGAAGATCGCCGATGGGAAGCCGTGCCGCTGCCCTGCCTGCCCGTCCAGGTGCCGCCCCTGGGAGTTTCGGTCCGCCCGGATGCTCCGCCGCCCAACGTTATGCTCGATTTCGACGAAGCGGCCATCCGCGCCGGGCTCGGCCGTTTCGGATTGAGCGGGGAACTCATGACTCCGCAATTCGGACCGCGCCAACGGCTGCAACTCATTCTGACAGATGCCGATCTCGAACCCGATCCCCTCTGCGAGACCGTCGTCTGCGACGAATGCGGCGAATGCATCGACGTCTGCCCTCTGCACGCCATGGACGCCGCGCAGATCAGCGAGCGAACCTTCTGCGGGATGGCGATGAAGACAGCGGCGGTGGATTGGAGCCGCTGCCGCCTCTGTAAAAACGGCGCCCTTGCCAACCGCGCCCATCCCAGCGGCAACCCGGATCGGACTGCCGCCCTCTGCATCCGCACCTGCGTGCATCACATTGAAGAAGCCGGCCTGGTTGCGAACACCTTTCAGCGGCCGTTCCGCCAACGGCCGGCCTGGCGCCTCGATCTGAACGGCACCGCCCGTGCCGGGGAGATTTGAGTCATGGCGGCCATCACCTCATCGCAGGTTAAGGAATTTGCGCTCAGTCAAGACCTGGATCTGGCCGGCGTGGCCAATATTGAGCGCTTCGACGGCGCGCCCGCGCGCATGCATCCTGCCGCCATCATGCCCGAAGTAAAAAGCGTAATCGTCGTCGCCCGCCGCATCCTTCGCGGCAACTGGCGCGGCATCGAGGAAGGCACGTACTGGCCCAATTACACGTATTTCGGGTATCACGGGCTGCTCAACAGCTTTTTCATCCCCCGCGGCGTCTATGAGACGGCCTGCTTTATTGAAGATTGCGGATGGGAAGCTGTGCCCTACTACCCGGGCGTCCCCGAGGCCCAGCCTCCCGTGGAACCCGTCCGCCCGGGCGCCGTCGGGCCCGATGTGCACCTCGCCATTCGCATTGCCGGCATCGCCGCGGGACTCGGCGAGCTCGGCTGGTCGAAGGTCTTCCTCACCCGCCGGTTTGGGCCACGCGTCCGGCTCGCAGCCATCCTCACCGATGCAGTGCTCGAACCAGACCCCCTCCTCGAGCCGGGCTCGCTCTGTGACCAATGCATGGCCTGTGTGCAGGGCTGTCCCGACGCGATCCCACACAAACAGGAGGAAAAGACCGTTTCCATCTGCATCGAGGGCAAGACCTACGAATGGGCCGACGTCCACATGGGCCGCTGCACGCTTTGTTATCACGGCGGCGACCCGCGCGTATCCCCCTTCATTCACAAGACATTTCCCGGGTATGAATTTGACGTACGCCGCCAGGACATCTCGGAAGAAGCCGCCTACAAGCTGTGCTGGCCGTTCTCTCTCGGCAAATGGAGGCCCACCGGCGAAGATCCGTCCGGATACCTTATTGAAGGGCACGTCCGCCTGCAGGAATGGGGCGGCGACGGAAGTTACGGCATTGAAGGGTCGCGCGGCTGTATGCGGAGCTGTTTCGACCATCTCGAACAAAGCGGCCGAGTTGAACAGACCTTCGCGAACGGCCCGTTCATCAAACGCCCCCGATGGCTGCTCTCTCATCGCGTCCCCCATCCAGGAGCGGGCGACACGGCCTGAGTGCCGGTTTCTGTGTTCTGAGGGCCCTGTGAGCCGGCCCGCCAGCCGTTTTTCTGGGGGCGGCGATATGGCGCGGACAAAACGGGAAAAACAGGCTACTTGCCTTCAAGCGGCTTGGCAAAGATCCCCAAATGGTTCGCACACACCCGCTCCATGCCCGGCAGCAGGTGGATCGGGCGGTTGATCACTTTCGGCTTCCCCTGGCCGCCATCAAACACCAGGGTTGCCGAGCCGCCGCCATCCAGGTTGAGCGCATCGCAGGCGCCAAGCGTTTTCATCAGATCCGCAGTCTCCCGGGTAGATGCGCCCAGGCTGTAACCCGGCTGGCGCCCATCAATGACTAGAAGATAGAGGTAGCGGCCATTCCGCGAGATGCCCACGGCCGTCCGGGGGTGCTTCTCTCCGTCTGTGCCAACATTGGCCCCATCTTTCAGAAGAAGGTGAAAACCTCCCACCGCGTTGTAGACATCTGAAATGTCGAATGGCGGCGTCGCAATTTGCGCCCGGTTATCCTTTGTAATAAGGAGAGCGCCCCAGGCCCCGTGGGCGGCGGAATACGCATCGCCTTCCGAGATCGAAAGCCCGAGAACATCGCAGGGCTCCCCCTCGACCTCCCCTACCGGCGCATAGGGCGATGCATTGATGGCCACCTGGCAGCCATATTTTTTCAAAAACGTCGTCGTTTTCATCCCGTCGGTATCTTTGGCCCGGTCACCGTTCGCGGGCGTGACAAAGAACCGGATATCCGGGTGTTTCAAATCGACCCGAAGTGCATGCGCTCTGAGAGGCTCATCTTCCCCCTGGATCAGCTGCCTGTATTGGATCCCCTCAAAAACAGGAGTCCAATCGAGGCTGGGAGCGCCCGCCGACGCTGCAGACGCCGTGGCAAGCCGGAGGAGGATGCAGACCAGAAGGCCTGCAGCAAGCGTGATGGCGGTGTGCTGCGCAGGCCGCGCAAGGGCGTTTCTCGAAGCAAAACAGGCTGTTTTTCTCACGAGAGCCTTTCAGAATTCTTGACGCGCGGGTGCTTTCCACCGCCAACAAATGAACGGGCGGCCGGGCTGCGCACTCCAATCTCTTTACCTGTATATAACTGGATCCTCGTCGAGAATCCAGGGTTTCTCCAGGCAAATGAGATCGCGGCTCTGGAACGGCAGCACACAGGACGGCCGGCGACGCCACAGGGCACCGCCGGCCGTTCCTTTGTGTAACCTATTGTTTTGCGGCAAGTTCTGAAGGAGGGCTCCCCCCCAGATCGTACACTTTCACCCACATCAGGCCTTGTGAGGGATGAAGCTCCCGCATCGCCGCCTTGGAAAGGTCGATCACCCGGCGCCGCGCATACGGGCCTCGATCGTTCAACCTCACCACGACGGAGCGGCCATTGGCCGCAACCACCAGATAGTAATGCCCAAACTCACCTTCACGCATGGCACAGGTCAACTCGGTATCCCGCATTCGTTCGCCGGACGCGGTGACGCCACTGCTGCTGGCCACGGTGTAGTAGGAGGCCATGCCTTCTACGAAAGGTTCTGGCGGTTGTTGCGACAGTAACATCAGCGCAACAAGCTCAAACATTCCGGAGGTCTCCTTTTGCTCGGCGACGCAAGACTCCAGCCAGCCCGGGACTCCCAACAGAATCCCGCAGGGCGTCTCGAAGTTTCAATTCACTTTTGTGACTGTGGGGAGCCGGCTGCCTCCAGCCCAAAACAGTTGGCCTCGCAGGTCCGCAGCTCCCGAACGCGTCGTTGCCTGCAGAAGTTTTTCTTCCGTAATTGGGTAATCTACATCAAACCGCACCCCGCGTGCAAGATTTTCCCCGCTGTCCGCCCGGTGGTTCCGGGCCGGGCCAGTACCCGGCGGGATTCGGCGCACCGTTGTACCCAGGCGGCCGTCTTGAGCCTTTCCACGAAATTATCACCACTCAGGCTCTGAAACGCCCAAAAAATGGCGCCGTATTCGCTCCAAACCCGTCACAGCCGCCCGAAGCTGCCCAGCCTCGCCCAGGGAAGAAAACCGAAGCCCCCATTCCTGTACGCCTTGGGGCGTTATCAGTACCGCAAGCGCCTGGCCGGCCTCCTCCTCGAGGAAAACGCTGGCAAATCCGCATTCTGCCCCGAACTGGTCTCTGGCCTTTTCGGCCAGCTCACGCCCGCGGCCGGCCGCATCCACTCCCGCACAGGGGACCGGCGGAAGAACCAACCCTCCAGCAAACGATCCGGCGCCCGCCGCTGACATCCGCTGCGCCATCATGCCACCCGTGTACGTCTCCGCCAGGGCCAGGCGCCACCCTCGTTCACGCAACAGGCCGGCAACAGTTCCTTCCAGTGTCTCATCATCCACGCCCATCACCAGCCCCGGAAGCGCCGCGTAAACCTGTCCGGCCACTGCATCAATAAGCGCCTCCGCTTCGCGCTTTGTGCCGGCGCGGGCCGCGATCCGAATCCGCACGGATTCGGGAGAGGCCAGCAACCCGACCGTGGGATTGGCCGAGTCGCGGATCAGATGCCCGATGGCGCTGTCGATCGCCGACTCCCCGACGCCGCAGACCTTCAAGACCCGATAATGCACCAATCCGCTCAAATTAAAGCGCTTACGAAGAAATGGCAGCACCTGGTCCTTCAACATGGGCTTCAATTCCCGCGGAACGCCCGGCATCGCGATGATGATGCCGCGTGCATCCTCTATCAGTAAGCCCGGTGCAGTGCCGTTCGGATTTTCCAACGCTACCGCCCCCTCGGGCGCATAGGCCTGTTTCAAGTTGTTTCCTGTGGGCGGCCTGCCGATGCGCTGGAACCGGGCCTCCAGCTGTTCCACCAGTTCGGGGCGCAGTTCCAGGCGCCGCCCAAACACCTCCGCGATGCATTCCCGGGTGATGTCGTCCTCTGTTGGCCCCAGCCCCCCGGAGGTCAGCACCAAATCCGCCCGGGCAAGCGCCGATTCCAGCGCCCGTTTGATTCGCTCCGGATTGTCACCCACCGTTGTCTTCTGATAAAGATTAATTCCGTTTTCGGCAAGAACCTGCCCCAAAAAAGTCGCATTGGTGTCGGCTATCTGCCCCAGGAGCAGTTCAGTGCCTATCATGACAATTTCAGATTGCATCGGGTCCCTTTCCATGTTGGACGCGCCTGGCAGACGCGGAATGCCACCAGAATAGGCCCGCGCGCGCGCCACTTCAATCTCCATTTTCCCCGCCGCTCACGCCAAGGCGGGCCGCACGGGGGTGGGCGGCCACTGGGGGCTGGCCATGCCCAACCAAACCACACCCCTCATGACTGCCCAATGCGCCCAGATGGAATTTTCGCCGGCCAGGGCCCACAAACCCGGGATTCATTTGGGGAGAATCTTGCCAAAGACCTCATTTGACAGTCTGAAAAAAATGTGGTACATTTTTAGCGATTTGACAGAGCAGCGCCAGAGTCTGCCTTGTCGAACCCAGTCGTACTTTTCTCAATTAAGGTCTGTGTGTAAAGACAGTTGGCACAGGGCAAATGGCTTCTCTTCCTCTGCAAGCCTGTAACACAAGTAATAACATGGAGTTCCGTTGATTTTGGCCATCTTCTCGCGGATTGCGGCCGAGAAATTCGGGTGTGCGGGGCCGGGTTTTGCGACAGAAATGGCGTGGCGGATTGGCCCGATCGTATTCGAATCAGTATTTCGCGCTGCACACCCTCATTCAACTCTTGGCCACATACAATAAAGAAATTATTAACGAAGTGCTGCGAGCCACTGAAATTGTGGATGTGGTTCGCCGTGCGCTCGAACTCAAACCGGCCAGCGGTGGCCGGTTTGTCGCGTTGTGCCCATTTCACCATGAAAAGACCCCTTCTTTCACGGTGAACCGCGAGCGCCAGACCTACCATTGCTTCGGCTGCGGAAAAGGCGGAGACGCCATCTCGTTTCTCTGCGAATTTGACGGGCTGAGCTTCATCGAGGCACTGCGCCGTCTTGCCGACGATGCTGGAATTCGCCTGCCGGCGATGTCCGCGAGCGAAAGCGGCCAGGAGAAGCAACGCGCCCGCCTCCTGGAAGTCAATGCTTTTGCGGCGAAGTTTTATGCCGGTAACCTCCACGACCCGGCCAAAGGTGAAAAAGGGCAGCAGTATCTCGATACCCGCAAGCTCACCCCCGCACTTGTTGAACGTTTCGGCCTGGGATATGCCGGTGGGGCTTGGAGTACATTCACGGATGCAGCCCGGCTCCATGGCTTCGATGAGCGTCTCCTGGAAGCCTCCGGCCTCGTCCGGCGCAGTGAGCGTGGAACGTGTTACGATTTTTTTCGCGACAGGCTCATGGTGCCTATCCGCGATACGTCCGGCCGCGTGCTTGCCTTTGGCGGGCGCGACCTCAGCGGCGAGTCAGCGGCCAAGTACATCAATACACCTGAAAACGGCCTGTATAAGAAAAGCCACGTGCTGTACGGCGTGTACGAAGCCCGTGAGGCCATGCGGCAGAGCAAACGCGCCATCCTGGTCGAAGGCTATTTTGACCTCCTTCGTCCCTTTGACGAGGGCCTCGAAAACGTTGTGGCCACCTGCGGGACGGCCCTGACCATCGACCAGGCCCGGCTGCTCCGGCGCTATGTGTCGGAGGTCGTGCTCGTATACGACGGCGACGCTGCCGGAATTCAGGCGGCGATCCGGGGTGTTAGCATCCTCACGGCAGCCGGGCTGACCGTCCGGGCCCTTTCGCTGCCGGACGGGCAGGACCCGGATGATTTCATTCAAAAAAGCGGTATCAGCGCATTTTCGCAGCGGGTCGATTCCGCGCCTGATTTTGTGACCTTTTACGTTGAGATGAGCCACAGCCGCCTGGATACTATCGAGGGCCGGACTTCGGTCGCCCGAGAGTTGTTTGCCATTTTGACCCATCTCGACGATGAGCTCCGCCGCGAAGAATACCTTAAGCGCATGGCGCAAGCCTTGCATATTGATGAGTGGACAACGCGAAACGAATACCACAAAACCGTCCGCCAGTCGCAGCGGCGGGATCGGCGTTCCGCCATCCACGAGACGAAAATACCCAAGATCAACGCCGACGATTGCGACTTCCTGGCGGCCCTGCTCAACGAGGCGGGATTGCGCGAGAAAGTCCAACGGGCTCTGGACAACGTGACATTGCCCCAAACGCCTTTTCGTGAGGTGCTGACGCGGGTGATGCAGGCATCCGGCCCCGGCACGGTGCACGAATTCGAGGACGATACGGCACGGCAGCTGTATACCGCCGCGACCAGCCAGGAACCGCCCGACAGCGCCCGCGCGGAAGTCCTCGTCGAGAAGCGCCTCACCCGGCTCCAGCGCGATGCCCTCGAGCTTAAATCGGCGAAATTACAGGAAGCCATCCGCGCGGCCGAACGCGAAAAGAACAGCGCGCAGGTTATGGAATTGCTTCAAGAAAAACTACGCATAGATAAAAGGATACAGGAACTCGGCGCCGCGTAGATTCCCGCAGCGCTTGAAAATTTGCAGTGGCCCCAGACAACCGAGGAAACAGCTGACGCGTTTTGGAGTTGAGCACACAATGCCTATCAGCAGCAAAAAACAGACCAAACTCGACGGAAACGGAAAACAGAAGGCCCTGGATCTGGCGAAGGGAAAACTGAACAAACTCACCTATGACGACCTGAACCTGGTCTTGCCTGAAGGCGCCACCGCCGAAGACATCGATGAGATGATGGCCATGCTCAGCCGCATGGACATCGACATCGTAGACGAGTTTCGCGTCGACTCCGAGTCGCAGAAAAAACAGCAGCAGCGCGACAAACAGCTGCGGCGCGCCCAGGCCCGGCGCGAAGCGGCCCAGACCCGGCTCGAGCGCGCCGATGACCCCGTCCGCATGTACCTGCGCGAGATGGGCCGCGTACCCCTCCTGACTAAAGACCAGGAGGTCGCCATCGCCAAACGCATCGAGGAAGCCGAGCTCGACCTCATCGATGTTCTGCACCATACCCCATATACCATGAAAGAAGTAGGGATGATCGCGGCCCGCATACTCGCCGGTAAACTGGATTTCGCCCAAATCACCGACATCGAACTCCCCAAACAGCAGCAGGAGCTCATCAACCAGCTCCCAAAACTCATGGAACAGATCACCACGGCCGACGCCGAAATCGAGCAGCAGGATAAACGCCTGCGTCGGTCCGGACTGTCCGAAAAAAGCATCCAAAACATCGACGCGAGAGTGGCCAGTGCGCGCGAACGTCAAATCAATGCGATCAAGGCGCTCAAACTCAAGACCAAAGAGATGATGAAAATCGCCCGCAAGATCAAGAGTCTCAAGCGGCGCATTGCCTCCGCGCGCGACGAGATCGACCGCATCGAACGGGAAGTGGGATTCAAAGCGCCGCAGATCCACGAGATGGCCGTCCGGCTCCGCCGGACTCCGTCCAGCGCCAAAAAACTCGGCGTCGACCGCGACCTCATCTTCGATGCCGAACGCCGCCTCCTGCTCGCCCAGCGCAAGATCGACCAGATCGAATCCGACGCCAAACTCGGCGCCGACGCGATCACGGTGCTGATCGACACCATCCGCGACAAAGAAGAAAAGGTCTACAAAGCCAAAATGGAACTGGTCGAGGCCAACCTGCGCCTCGTCGTCAGCATCGGCAAAAAATACACCAACCGCGGCATGTCCTTCCTCGACCTCATCCAGGAAGGCAACATCGGCCTCATGAA
>DAOSJS010000017.1:0-25801 GCA_035367355.1 Candidatus Hydrogenedentota bacterium | reverse complement strand
GGGTATGTGGTACGATTTAGAGTGTTTCTAATGGGGATCTCGAGGAGATAAGCGTGGCCTCACCGCTGACCAAAGGAAAACAGGCGTTTGTTCGCTACCGGGAAGAGCGCAAAGAGGTAACCATACTGGAAATCTGCGACGACACCGTGACCGTCACCGTCCCGAACGGCTCCTTACCGGCGAAAAATCTGGGCGTGTCACTGGAAATCCCTACGTTGGAAGGAACGTACTGCTATCACACGCATGTAGCTACGGCGCCACGTGCCGACGACGACATCCTGCTGCTGAGACGGACAGCCAGCGTGAAGCGTTTTGACCGGAGGCGCACGTGGCGCGTTCCGCTGCATGCCCGCACGAAAGCGTCGCGGCTGGACGGCCGCCGCGTGTTCCGGGCCGTGGTGGTCGACGTGAGCGCCGAAGGTGCGCTCCTTTTCACTGCCGGCGCCTTCGAGCCCGGTGAACTCATCACCTTTCAACTCTATCTACCGAACGAGCTGCCCCACGAGATCTGTGCGCGCGTGGTGCGTGTGAAAGAGACCGTGCGCGACGGGCAGACGGTATATACCCTGGGCGCGGCCTATCACGAGCTCTCCAAACCGGCACGAAGGGCGCTGACGTACTACATCTGGAAACGGCTGCTCGAACTGTTCCCAACGGAAGTGCGCGGCCTGTTTCGCCGGGGCAGCCAGAACCAGATCGATCGCCGCCTGGGGCTGATCGGTACGCCCGACGAGGAGAATCCCGCCGATAACCACGGCGCCGGCGTCTCCGGCGACAGCTCTGAGGGCCAGGCCGAATATTCCTGAATTACGCCGCCCATTCCCGCATTTCCAGCCGGAAATGCGTGTTTCGCCGCTTCTATCCCGTATTTTGACCGGGAGCGGGCGTGGCCCGCAGGTTCAGGGAAGCGTCAGCGCTGCGTCGGTCACCGCGCCTTCGGAGGCGGATCCCACGAGACTGGCGTACTTGGCCAGCACGCCGCGCGTATAGTGCGGTTTGGGGGCTTTCCAGGCCTTGAGCCGGGCTGCGATTTCCTTCTTCGGCACATCCAGGGTGATGGAGTGCTTGACGGCGTCGATGGTGATGCGGTCGCCGTTCTCCACGATGGCAATGGGGCCGCCGACCTGGGCTTCCGGGGTGATATGTCCCACCACAAACCCATGGGATCCGCCGCTGAAACGTCCATCGGTGATCAGCGCGACATCGTTGCCCAGCCCTTTGCCCATGACGGCCGAGGTGGGAGAAAGCATTTCGCGCATGCCCGGGCCGCCTTTGGGGCCTTCGTAGCGGATCACGATGACATCGCCTTTTTTAACCGTACCGTCGAGGATTTGCTTCAGCGCCTTCTCTTCGGAGCCAAAAACGCGGGCGGTCCCGGTGAAGCGCGTCCCCTCGTGTCCGGAGATCTTCGCGACCGCGCCGCCGGGCGCGAGATTACCGCGCAAGATCACCAGGTGGCCCGTTTTTTTGACTGGATCCGAGAAAGGCCGTATGACGGACTGTTTTTTCGGGTAGGCCTTGATTGCGCGCAAATTTTCGGCCAGCGTCTTGCCTGAGACTGTCATGCAGTCCCCGTGCAGCAGTTTCGCCTTCAACAGCTCGCGCAGCAGCGGCGTCAGCCCGCCGATCTTGACCAGGTCCGCCATGACGTGCTTGCCGCTCGGCTTGAGGTCGGCCAGCACGGGCGTCCGTTTGCCGATGCGGGTGAAATCGTCCAGATTCAGCTTGACCCCGGCGGTATGCGCCATGGCGAGGAGATGGAGCACGGCATTGGTCGAGCCGCCCAATGCCATCACAACCGTGATCGCGTTCTCAAAGGCCTTCCGGGTCATGATATCCCGTGGCCGCAGCCCAGTCTCCAGCATGGCCATGACGGCGGCGCCGGCACGCCGGCAATCCTCCGCCTTGTCCTTCGAGATGGCGGCCTGAGCCGAGCTGTTGGGCAGGCTCATGCCCATGGCTTCGATGGCCGAAGCCATGGTATTGGCCGTGTACATCCCACCGCAGGCACCCGGCCCCGGAATCGCCTTCGCCTCGATCTCCTGCAACTCGCGGTCGCTCATTTCGCCTTTGGCGTGCCGGCCAACGGCCTCAAATACCGAAACGATGTCCACATCCTCCCCTTTGTAGACGCCGGGGAGGATGGTGCCGCCGTAGACAAACACCGACGGCCGGTTCAGCCGTGCGATCGCCATCAGGCAGCCGGGCATATTCTTGTCGCAGCCGCCGATGGCGACCAGCCCGTCGAACGCCTGGCATCCGGCAACAGTCTCGATCGAGTCCGCGATGACTTCGCGAGAAACCAGTGAGTATTTCATGCCCTCGGTACCCATCGAGATGCCGTCCGAGATGGTGATGGTGTTGAAGATGACGGGCTTGCCGCCGGCCCGCTCTACGCCGAGAGCTGCTTCACGCGCCAGCAGGTCGATGTGCACGTTACAGGGAGTCACCTGGCTCCAGGTCGAGGCGATTCCCACCTGCGATTTGCCGAAATCGGCCAGCGAAAAGCCCACGGCATGCAGCATGGCCCGGCTGGCGGCCCGCTCGACCCCCTGCGTTACCGCCGACGACCACTTCTTTTCCAATTTACCGTGTTGCTTCCTGCTCTTCCGGCCGGGGCTTACTGATTTTGACATGGTACCACTCCACGATGATTCACTTTACCTCACTTTCGAAAGCCTAACATTCGACGGGGTCATTCTATGTCCGGTTTTGCGCCTGCAGAACCCGGCCCGGCCGCCTGCCTTCGGACAGCTCCCGCCCCGTTCGCGATGTGACACGTGGCCGCCGCCTTTTCTCGATGCTCCACAAAGACCACGGAAAGCGTGTATGATCGGGCTATGAAAAACCTGATTTGCACCTGCGAATGCGGCCACCGGTTTCAGGTATCCGACAGCGCCTGGGGGATGGAGAGCGTCTGCGGCAAGTGCGGACGGCCGATCAGGGTCACGCCAGGCAATACGCGTCCCTTGGACGTGGGAATTCCCCTCGAGGAAAGTGACAGCGGCAGCAGCTCCGAGCATTGCGCCCGGTGTGGCCGGCCATTTCGCGGGGACTGGGACAAAAACACCTCTGCCGAGGGCGTCATCTGCCACATATGCGCCAATCAGAGCGGCAGGACTCAGGACGTACGGCCCGCAATGAGCGCCGGAGATGGCCCCCCGCACGCGGCCGCACCGGAGCCGGCGGCCCGTCTGTCACCCCCCGCAGACAGCACACTGGAGGCGGACGGCGCTGTCCTCATCGACCATGACCCGGATGCGGTGGACGACGAAGAGCCGAGCCTGGGGAAACGGTTCGAAAATTTCCGTGAAACGCCCGCGTTCCGGCGAGGGCTCTGGGCGGCTGCCATCAGCGTGATGGTGCTGGCGGTCGTGGCCGCTTTCATGAAAACGCCCCCGCCACCCGATGACGCCGCGGTCGAAGCCGTGCGTGAGAGCACCAGCGGACTTCGGATGTTCGGCCCGCCCGAGGCGTGGTCCACATCGGAAAAGGCCGTCGTACGGGTCACGATGGTTGTTCTGGAGACAGTATTTTTGTTCGTGCCGACGTTCGCGGCGCTGTTCCTCGCGTTGGCTTTTCTCAACCGTCTTCCTGCGCATGGATGGCTTGCCAGCGCGATTCACGCCGGGGTGGTGTCCACCGGCATGACCGTCGTGCTGTACCTGGGTCCGCGGGTCATCGGTATTTTCTGGGGTCTCCCAGGCGCACTGCTCGCATATCTTCTCGCGGCATTTTTCATCCGTGTCATTTACGGCCCAGGGCTGAGGACGGCGGCTCTCTTTGTGGGCCTGCGCGCGGGATTTAGCCTGCTGGCAGACCTCGCGCGATTGCTGGTCTACGGCGCGCTGGGTTCGACCCTGCTGGACTGAAGAGAAATCCCTGCTCTGAATGCCCGCGGTATTCGGACATTTCCGGAACAAAGGCGGGCGGCGCCGGCCGCGGGCGCTGACCAGAAAGATCTCGCACCTGCCGGCGCCTTCTGTCATACTGCCGCCTCTGGCGCACAAGAGTTTTTGGGCCGGAGCTGGAATACGCCGACAGCCGAAACCGTTGAGTTTCTGATATGGAATACGTTGAGGCCTGCGAGATTCCACCACACACTGGAGGTTACCACATGCGACACTATGCACGGATCCCCCGCCCGGTGAAAGCTGCCGCGCTGGCTGTGTTTATGTTACTGATCGCCGCGGTCGGCACCGGGTACGCTGAGGCAGACGAAGGTATCCCCTGGCTCACGAGCCTCGACGCGGCAAAAGAACAGGCCGCGGCCCAGAACAAGCTCATTTTCATGGACGTGTTCGCGGAATGGTGCGGACCCTGCAAAATGCTGGCGAGCGAGACCTTCACTGCACCCGAGGTCATCAAGGCGCTCGAAGCCTACATCCCGCTGAAGATCGATTCTGACAAGCAACCGCAGGTTGCGTCGCGCTACGGCGTGCGCGGGGTGCCCACGCTCTTTGTACTGACGGCGCAGGGCACCACCATTCACGAAAAGTCCGGGTTTATGCCCCCGGCGGGTTTTCTTGAGTTTCTTCAGGCGGCGCAGGGCCGTATGGAAGCGATTGCCCGCCTCGAGGAGGAAGTGCGCCAGGCGCCCGACAAAGTGGACAAAGTCCTTGAACTCGCGCACACCTACCTCGAGCTTGGCCGGACGGGCGACGCCCTGGCTCTGTTAGAGAAAGCCGAAGCCCATCTGGACGCGGTGGATTCCGACACAACGAAAGGTGACTACGCGTTCGCACTGGGGCTGGCATACCTGATCGAGGGCGCCTACGACAAGGGCGTGGAACGGCTTGAAGCGCTGATCGCGGCCCATCCCGAGCACGCCGAGGCGGAACGCGTCAAGGAGATGATACCGCGAGGCAAGCTGTTTGGCGCCATGGCACGCGTAGATCAGGGCGATTATGAGGCTGCCAGAGCCATCCTGACGGAGCTGCAGGAGACGTCAACCGACGAGCAAGTCACGGCGTTTGCCGGTGAGGTGCTGGAACGTCTGGAAGTCCTGGGCCGGCCGGCCCCCGCGTGGACGGCCTCCTGGGTCGACTCGAAACCGGCTTCGCTCGAGAAAATGAAAGGCAGCGTTGTTGCACTGGCATTTTTGAATCCCGGCGATTCCAGCAGCGCCGAGATAGCCTCCACGCTGGAATCCCTGCGGCAAGCGCACGGGGCCCGGGGCTTCGTGCCCGTCGCGATCGTGTCGCTGCCGGATGCGTCGAAAGAAGCCGCAACCGGAGACGTGAAAGCGTGGGCGGGCAAACAGGGCGTGACCTATCCCATCGGGGCGGATCTGCAGGGCCACACAACGTTTGACCAGTACAAGGGCGAAGAGATCCCGTGGGTGGCGCTCATTGGCCGCGACGGGCTGGTTCATTACCTTGGCGCATACAGCAAAGCTGAATTCGACGGAAAACTCGTCACGTTGCTGGACGCCGAGCGTTGATTCTCCGGCGGGCCGGAGCGCATCTGCGCCCGCCGGAAATGCGCGGTACAGCGGGTGCAAGTGTGGGCAGCAGCGCGAAAATGGCGCGCCGTAGAGGCCGCAGGACCGGCGCATAGGCGCTATCGCATTGTGTGTCAAGGAGTTGACATTATACAGCGATTTCGATACAGTTTTTTGCTTGGGCGAGGCCTGTAGTTTTTCGTATGGGTCGTTCGGCAGCGAAACACCGTTTTGGCGCACCTATACGCATACGTGGGCAGAGAGTCAGACGGGTGGGAACGTTTGCATTCATCCGCGCGGGCGAATCAGGAGGGAGATACGGGCAGTATGAACTCAGTCAAACTGATTCTGGACGGACAGGAATATGAGTCTCGGGTGGTCGTTGGCTCCGAGGGGGAAAAGGCGTTTGATATCACCTCTCTGCGCACGGCGACGGGCTACATCACGCTTGATCCGGGCTATGCCAACACCGGCTCGTGCGAGAGTGCGATCACTTTTATTGACGGCGAGAAAGGTATCCTGAGGTACCGGGGATATCCTATCGAAGAACTGGCCGTCTCGGCGCGCTTTCCCGAGGTATGCCATTTGCTGGTCTATGGGCACCTGCCCAATCGCGAAGAGCTCCTGGAATGGCGCCGCCAGCTCACGTTGAACAGCTACGCGCACGAAAGCATGATCAACGTGTTCGACCACTATCCGCCTCACGCGCACCCCATGGCCATTCTCTCGGCGATGACCTCGAGCCTTTCCGCGTTCTATCCGGAGGCCAATACGCCGGAGACGCTCGATCTGGCGATCATCTACCTCCTGGCCAAAGCCAAGACTCTGGCGGCCTACTCGTACAAAAAATCACGCGGCGAGGCCATTATGTACCCGTTGGCCGAGTTGAGCTATGCCGCCAACTTTCTCCGGATGATGTTTGGCCACCCCGCGGAACCGTATGAGGTCTCGCCCGTGATCGAGCGCGCATTGGACCTGCTGCTCATCATTCACGCCGATCACGAACAGAACTGCAGCACCTCCACCGTACGTATGGTTGGAAGCAGCCAGGCCAACCTGTTCGCCGCAGTGTCCGCGGGCGTGTGCGCCCTCTGGGGACCGCTCCACGGCGGCGCCAACCAGGCCGTCATTGAAATGCTCGAAAACATCAAAGCCGATGGCGGCAATTACAAAAAGTATATCAAGATGGCCAAAGACAGGCAGTCGGGATTCCGGCTGATGGGCTTCGGGCACCGCGTCTACAAGAGCTTCGATCCCCGCGCGCGCATCCTGAAAAAGGCATGTGACGACGTCCTCAACGAAATGGGTACGTCCGATCCGATGCTGGATATCGCCAAACACCTTGAGGAAGCGGCGTTGAAGGACGATTTCTTCATCGAGCGGAAGCTGTATCCGAACGTCGATTTTTACAGCGGGATCATTTACCGTGCCATCGGCATCCCCACCAACATGTTCACGGTCATGTTCGCGTTGGGCCGCCTGCCCGGGTGGATCGCTCATTACCGCGAAATGCGCCTGGAACGCGGGGAGCGCATCCACCGGCCACGCCAGATCTACACCGGCGAAAACGTGCGAAAGTGGGTGCCCCTCGACGAACGGTAGGCTGAACGCACCGCTGGCGTCCGCCCAGAAGCCGGGGCGAGGGGCAAGACCCGCCCCTGAGGAGGCGCTGAAAGACTTCGTTTTATTCGTTCCCGGCGTTATGGGGCGCTTGAGCCGTGCCCACCCCGTGCAGCTCGTCGTAGGCGCGGCAAAACGGACAGGCGCGCTCGATACGGCGCGTGAACCGGCCGTAACCGGACTCGGGAAACCTGCGCCGAAGAATGCAAACGGGACAAAACCGGCATACCAGGGCCAGCATTTTCTTCATAACTAAGGCTCCTGAAGGTGCTTAGGCGTTTTTAACCCGCTCATTGAGACTTCTGGCCGGTCGCTAGTGTGCGCGAGCGGGAACACATATGACTCTGCAGGGATTAAGATACAAGGTGTGTTAAATGTGAGCAAGGGCGCCGTGCAGGCCCGCATGTCTCCCGCTGGAGGCCGGGAAAGGCGGGTTTGCCGGGCACGCCGCGCCGTATTTGACGCGTTATGCCTTAATTTGATACGCTGACGGCCGTTTTTACAGGAGGCAGACGCCGTGTCGGGCTTGAAAATACCGCTGTCGGCTCTGGAACGCGGCGAACATGAGATCGACATTACGGTCCCTGAAGGGGGGCTTCGTCCTCCGGAGGCGAAAGCGCTGGAGGTGGGCCCGGTCCACATCCAGGGGAGGATAAGTCGTGTCGAGCCCCGTTTCGTGTTCATCGGAACGCTGACGGGGGAGTACCTCAGGCAATGCGACCGGTGCCTTGCGCCGGTGCAGGTTCCGTTTGAGCTCGAGGTTATCTGGCCGTTTGAACCGGGGCCGGCCGGCGAAGCCGCCGAACTTGCGGCGGAAAGCGGTGACGGCGACCTGGAGGACAACGAGAGCGATACGGTGTATTTTGACGGCGGCGAGATTGACCTGGCCGCTCCAGCGTGGGAAGAGCTGGTGCTGTCGGCGCCGTCGAAGACATTGTGCGAGGATGATTGCGCGGGGCTGTGCCCGCACTGCGGCGCGAATCGCAATACGGCGCCCTGCCATTGCGGGGGAAAGGCCCCCCTGACGGAATTTGGAAATAGCGGGTTTTCGGGATTGGCGGCCTTGTTTCCCGAGCTGGACCCCAAACGTTCGAAGGAGTGAACTCGTGCCAGTACCAAAGAGACGCACTGGAAAGACGCGCCGGAACACGCGGCGGTCTCATCATGCCCTGGTGAAGCCCTGCCTCAGCGAATGCCCGAGTTGCGGCGAACGCATTCAGCCGCATCGGGTATGTCCGAAATGTGGCCATTATAAAGAGCGTTTGTCGATTAAGATCGGAACCGAGTAATCTGCGTGATGCCCGCCAACGGACGACGCCCGGCCTATTGACCGGGCGTCGATTTGTAACGGCGCGAAGCTTCTTCACGGCGCATAATAAGCCTCGGGATGGCTTGTGCTGATGGGGAACCGACAGGGGTAGCGCATGCGAATTGCTCTCGATGCCATGGGGTCCGACAACGCTCCGGGTCCTGAAGTGCGTGGAGCCGTAGAGGCCAGCCTTCAGGACGGCACGGAATATGTGCTTGTTGGGGACCAGGAGCGGCTCGAACAGGCGCTGGCGCGTTATAAACGGCGCGGCCGCGTCAGCATCGTGCATGCGTCGGAAACCATCCGGATGGACGACCAGCCCGTGCAGGCGGTTCGTCAGAAAAAAGACTCTTCTCTGCTCGTGGCACTCCGCCTGGTGAAATCCGGCGAGGCCGATGCCTGTGTCAGTGCGGGAAACACCGGCGCAGTCATGGTCGCCGCACGCACGACGCTCGGCCCGATCCGGGGCGTTTCCCGCTCGGCCATCTGCCAGACGGTGCCCACCGTCAAGAAACCGGTGCTGTTGATTGACATGGGCGCCAACGTCGATTGTACGGCCCGCCAGCTCTGCGATTTCGCCGAAATGGGCATGCTCTATATGGAACACGTGCTGCGGCGGAAAAACCCGCGGGTGGGCCTGCTCAATATCGGCGAGGAGCATGTCAAAGGCAACGACCTGGCCAAAGGCGTCCACCGCAATCTGAGCGCTTCGGGCCACATCAATTTCGTCGGCAACATCGAGCCCCGGGCCATCTACCACGGCGACGCCGATGTGGTGGTCTGCGACGGGTTCGTGGGCAACGTGGTGCTCAAGACCACAGAAGCCACGGCGGCCTTGATCAAACAACGGCTTCACCGCGAACTCATGTCGACCTGGCTCAGCAGACTGGGGGCATTTTTCAGCAGGGGCGCCTACCGCCGGCTCAAACAGGAAATCGATCCCAACATGTATTCAGGCGCCCCCCTCCTTGGCGTGAAGGGCGTTGTGATCATTCTGCACGGCTCGTCTTCTTCGCTTGGCGTCAAAAATGCCCTGTTGGGTGCGCGCCGGGCAGTGCATTCGCGCATCAACGAGCACATCCGCTACGGCATCGAGCGCTTGCGCAGCACCGAAGCCCATCTGAACGCCCAGGAGGCCAATCCATGACCGCATTTCTTTTCCCCGGCCAGGGGAGCCAGGCGCCCGGCATGGGCGCCGATTCCGGGATTCCAGCGCCGCCGCCCGGGATATTTTTGACCGCGCTGTTGCCATGACCGGCACTGCCTGGCTTGACACGGTGTTTCATGGCACCGACGCTGAAGTGGCAGACACTCGTATGGCGCAACCCGCGCTGCTGACCGTGGAGGTGGCCATTGCGGCGCATCTGGCGGCCATTGGCATAACCCCATCGGTATGCGCGGGCCACAGTCTGGGCGAATACTCTGCGCTGGTCGCTTCGGGTGCGCTGGCGTTCGAGGAAGCATTTCGCGTGGTCCAGGAGCGCGCCCGGCTGATGTCGGAAAATGTGCCGGAAGGCGCGATGGCGGCCGTGATCGGCCTGGACGCCTCCGCTATCGAGGCCGCCCTGCCCGAAGGCGCCCAGGTGGCCAACTACAATGGGCCTGGCCAAACCATCATCTCGGGAGCCGTCGCGGCGCTGGACGCCGCCGAGCAAACCCTCAAAGACGCAGGCGCCAAACGTGTGATGCGCCTGAACGTCTCAGGACCGTTTCATTCCGAATACATGCGCCCCGCCAGTGAAGCATTCCGCGATTTCCTGAAGACCGCGGTGTTGAACGCTCCGAAAACCCGGTTTGTCTCATCCGTGAGCGGAGCGGAAGAAGTAGAACCGGAGCGGATTCGCGGTCTGCTGGCCGGCCAGCTTTGCGCACCGGTGCGCTGGACCGAGGTTATGGCCGCTCTGGGCCCTGTTGAGGCGCTTGAAGTTGGGCCCGGACGCGTGCTGCAGGGATTGGCCAGACGCACCGGGCAGGCGCCATTGGTCACCCCGGCCGGTACATTTGACGCGATCACGGCATCAGGAGAACAGGCATGAACGAATTTGGCGGGAAGGTTGTTTTGGTCACCGGCGGCACGCGCGGCATTGGCAGGGCGTGCGCCGTACACTTTGCGAGCCGGGGCGCGCAGGTCGCGATTTGCGGGCGGACGCTCGACACCGCCACGGCGGCCGCGAACGAAATCGGCCACGGCACTCGGGCGTTTCAAGCCGATATGGCAGACCCTGAAGCTCCGGCTGCGCTCGTCGCTGCCGTCGAGGAAGCCTTCGGACCTGTCTCGATCCTGGTCAACAACGCGGGGCTCACGCGCGACACGCTACTGATGCGCATGAAAGACGAGGACTGGGCGCAGGTCATCGACGCCGATCTGACCGGCGTGTTCCGTTGCTGCCGGGCGGCGGTGCGCGGCATGATGAAACAGCGGTGGGGGCGCATCATCAACATCTCGAGCGTGATCGGCATCCTCGGCCAGCCGGGCCAGGCCAATTATGCCGCGGCAAAGGCCGGGCTGCTCGGGCTGACCCGGTCGCTGGCCCGCGAACTCGGTTCGCGCAACATCACCGTCAACGCGGTAGCGCCGGGTCTCATTGAGACCGACATGACCGCGGCGATTCAGGGCGACATGCGCGAGGCCATGCTGGCCCGTATCCCACTCGGCCGCGCCGGCAGCCCTGAGGAAGTTGCCGGGCTCGTGAGCTATCTCGCGTCCGAGGCCGCGGGCTACATCACCGGAGCCACGATCGCCATCGACGGCGGCCTCACGATGCACTAAAGCCCACGCGGGGCTGCCTGCGCGCGTTTTCAGCCGGTGCTCCAGAGCGCCATGGCCGCAATAGATTCAATGCAGGCTGCGCAGGGACCGTGGTGATTCCTGGCCCTGCCTGGAATCCTCGCAGCGGCTCGGGTGTTGTTTGAAAGAACGGGGACCGGTTCCAAACGTCATCCGCGGCGGCACCGTGCGTTCCCGTTTGAAGGCGCACCTCTTCAAGGTCGTTACAGGAGCGGTACGATGAAAGAAATGACAAAACAGGACGACTGGCAGGCCTGCCTGGATGCGTCGCAGGTGAAACCGGTGTTTGTGTTCAAGCACAGCACGTCCTGCCCGGTCTCTGGTGCGGCACACAGCCGCGTTGTGGAATACGAAACCCAGAATTCCGGCAACGGGGTGGACATCCATATGGTGAAGGTGATTGAGAGCCGCCCTGTATCGAACGCGATCGCCGAGGCCCTGGGCGTGCGGCACCAGTCGCCGCAGATCATCCTCGTGAAAGATCGGGCGGCGGTATGGTCGGCATCCCACCTCGAAGTGCGCGGTGATCGCATGCAGGAAGCGTTGGAAAAGGCGTGTTCGTAGCCGCGATATCCGGCCTGAGCAGCCGGGCGGTCTCGGGCGTTCACAGGTTGGAAGCGTGACGAAAAGCGTGGCCACAGTATCCGGCGTGCATGCGGGCGTTGCGGTAGAAGAATTCGTCTCGCATGCGATCTCCATACCGCGTGCGCTCGACGCCATTGAGGCGGGCGCGTTGCTGGCATCCGGGCGGCGCGTCGTGCTGAAACCCAACCTCGTCAACCACAGCCCGCATCCCATCACAACCCCGCCCGCGGCGCGGAATTACTCGGGCTCGATTGGCGGCGCATCGGCCACATCCGCATGGCCAACGGTGTATTGGGCCAGGCTGAATCCGGTTCCTGAGGCCCGGTTCGGCTGCGTGCCTGATCGGCCTACCGGGTGCCGCCGATGGTGAGCTCCCGGATGCGCAAGGTGGGCTGGGCATCGCTGACCGGCGCTGCCTGGCCGTCTTTCCCACAGGTCCCGATGGCAAATCCCAGATCGCTTCCGACCGCCTCGATCTGCATGAGGGTGTCGGGGCCGTTTCCGATGAGCGTGGCCCCGCGCACGGGAATCGCGGCCTCGCCATTGCGGATGAGATACCCTTCGCTCACTTCAAACACGTAATCGCCGTTCAGAGGCGTCACCTGCCCCCCGCCCATCTTTTTGACGAAGAGCCCCGTGCCTGTCTCGGCGAGAATGGATGCGGGGTCGCTCGTGCCGGGAAGAATGAGGGTATTGGTCATCCGTGGGACGGGCTTATGCTGATACGATTCCCGCCGCCCATTGCCCGTTGGCGCCATGCCCATCTTCCAGGCGGTCCGGCGATCATTCAAAAACTGGACGAGTACGCCGCCATCGATCAGAACCGTCCGGCGGGTGGGCGTGCCTTCGTCGTCCATGCAGGCGGAACCGCGCTTACCGGGAAGCGTGCCGTCGTCGACGACGGTGATCTCGGGCACGGCGATTTGTTCATTCAGCCGCCCGCAGTATTTCGATATGCCCTTCTCGATGTGGTCGGCTTCGAGGCCGTGGCCGACCGCTTCGTGGATCATGGTGCCGCCCGCCTCGCTGCTCAGCACGACGGGCATGCGCCCGGTCGGCGCAGGTTCGGCCTTGAGCATGAGGCAGGCCCGGCGGGCCGCCTGCAGCGCCAGCGCTTCGGGGTCCACCTCATCAAACAATTCAAACCCGAGGGTCCCGCCGGCGGTCTCGTATGCGGTCTGCACCACGGCGCCGTCGCGGGCCACCACCCGCACGGAGAAGAGCACCTGGGGCCGGCTCTCCTCCACAAAGCGCCCCTCGGAATTGACGATCAGCGCGCGGCGCAGCGAATCGCCGTACGAGACCGTCACCTGCACAATGCGCGGGTCATGGGCGCGCGCCGCGGCGTTGGCGTTGCGGACCAGTTCGAGCTTCCGCGGCGTGGGCACTGCCGATGGCGGGACTTTGGGGACTTTCCCCAGGCGCTCGGGCGTAAACGCGAAATTGCAATCCGGTTTGCCGCCACACGCGCCAGCGGCAAGCTCGTTCGCAAGTGCGGTGAGATGCGGCTCGGTGAGTTCATTGGTATGGCCATAGAGGGTCTGATCGCCGCTGAGATGGCGGATGCCTGCGCCCGCGTCGACGCCCGAAACGATCTGTTCGACCTTGTTATCTTCAAAAACAATGACAGTTCTGGCGGTTTCTTCCAGAAAAATCTCGGCGAACTGCCCGCCATTCCGCAAGGCCGTAGCCAGGATCCCTTCCGCATGTTTTTCCAGATCAATCACGCTGCACCCTTTCCGGCGCGGGAATCTGCCCACGCGCACATACCGTCCGCAGTATCGATAATGTGGAACGCGCTCCGCAACTTCGGGCGCAGCTCAGGCGCTCTGTCACTCCTGTTCGGGTTCGGACGATGCTCGCGTGCGCCTTGACCAAAAGGATAGCACTGCACCCGCCAGAAGCAAGACCCCTGCGAACACGTGAAACCACGGGAAAGAGGGCGGGCCGGCTTCCTGCGTTGCAGCCAGTCTCGCCTGCGCCATGATCGCGGCCGCTGGAGGAATATTGAAGCCCGCGTGCATGCATATGCTCGGCCACAGGGAACCGGTCTTCAGCTGCACGGCCGCGAGCAGCAAGCCTCCGAGAAACAGGGGCACAAACTGAAACGGATTGACATGAATCAGCGCAAAGAGCAGAGAACTCACAACACAGGACCTTCCGATGCTGCGGCGCCGCAGCAGGCCCTGCAATATGACGCCGCGAAAAAGCAGTTCTTCGGTGAGCGGAGCCACAACCACGAGCGCGAAACAACTCATGTTCGGACTGGCGCGAAACACCTCTGACGCCTCAAAGGGGAAAGAAGACGAAGGAAAGCCCTGCGCAAAAATGCCGCCGAGGTGCCCAGTGAGCGTCGCGGTTACGGCACCCAGGAACGTGGCCGCCCAGAGAACCACCCAGCGAACGGGATAGATACCAAACGTTTCGCGAAAGGGCCGTCCACTCCTGCCCATGGCCCAGAAAAACAGTGGGATAACCGCCCACACATTGGCCGCTATATGAATCGCGGGATTCCACAGCAGGTGATTCTGCCTCAGCGGGATATCGCAAAGCAGTCCGCCGGCGGCAATGGGCAGGCAGAGGACCGCGAAAGCGTAAAGCTCCAGCACCATGAGGGCTACACACATCAGGGTGGCTTCCCGGCAGGTGAGGTAAGGCCAGGGCGGGAATCGGAGGAGTGGCACGGTCTGCTGGAGCGAATCCTGGCTCTGCGAGCCGTCCTCGGAATTCGGCTGCAACTCGCTGTGATGCATGGGCGTTTTTGTGACCATTCTTTGCTGCCGGCGAATCATGCGGCTGCATGGAGCCAACGCAAGTCACGGAGGCGGGGCTGCTCCGCTGCGCAGGCGTGTGGCGCCAGGCCGGCTGGTTCGGCAATTTTAGTTGAGCAGGGGAATGTCCCACCCAAGCACGCGCGCGACAATCGCGATAAAGACCACCAGAACGACAATTGCTACCACTGCACCCAGGAATCCCCGCACCTTGGTCATGCGCACCATGCGGCGACCCTCCTTGCGCCGATGCGGCCCGTCCGCCTCGATCGGCCGCAACGATACCGCACTCGGGCGAAAATGCCAAGCTCACATGCCCGGTAGACGGCATCGCGAAAGGCTTCCTGCCGGATTATTTTCGTTTAAGCCCTATCAGATAGGCAAACGGGAACGACACGATTTGACGCATCCCCGCGACCGACGAGATCTGCCGGACCATGCGGCCTACCTCGCCGAAAAGGGCCTGGCGGAGCACCTGCTCGGTCACTTCGCCTTCTTCACGCACGGCGAGGAGACGGTGGAAACAGTACACGCCAATAAGAAAGGCGATCACGAAGACAAAATCCAGACCCTTGAGATCAATGGTCGGCAATTCCCACGCGCTGTACTCCCGCGTCCAATCGGTAAACGACAGGGTGAGCTGCAATTCAAAGGGGTCAAACCAGTCCGCGGCAAACCCGGCCAGTACCGGCGAGACCGTGGCGGCGATACCGGACACGAGCGCGTTGACCGCGAGATACGAAGCGCCTTTGCCATACGGCGCGGTTTTCATGGCGAGGTTGTTCGCACAGAGCGCGACGCCCGCCGTGGACATCCCCGCAATCACGTGGATTGCGATCAAGAGGGGGATGCTCAGAAAGTGGCGTTCGGGCAGGGTCGTGAATGGCCAGAACAAAAAGCTGATGAAAAACAGCGGGACCGAAAACACCAGCACAGACTTGTTGGTGAATTGCTCGGAAAGCCGGCCCCATAAACCGAAAAACAGTACGTTGGTGATTTGCGAGACCACCGAAAGCGCGAGCACCCAGGTCATGTTGAGCCCGATGCGCTGCAGGAGGTACACGGTAAAGAACGGCGCAGCGAAGTTGACCGCGGCGCCCCAGCACGCCAAAAACGTGAGCAGGTTCCGGAAATTCGTGTCGCGGAACGGCCGCACCAGCAATTCCCAGAGCGGCACATGTTCGGCTTCGGGCAGCGCGGGTTCGGGCGTGCTGCCCATGAAAACCACCGACACCATCCCGGCGAGTCCCGCCAGGGAAAAGACGATGGTGTAGGCGCCCGCCGGATCGGCGAAGTGTTCGCGGTACTGGTCGATGGCCACGCCGCCCAGCAGGCTCAGTACCGCGCCGGTGCCCGTGCTGAACGTCAGGCGGCGCGCGAAAAACCGGCCCATGCGATCGCCGGGGATCAGGTCGCGCAACCAGGAACTGAACGCGCATCCGGCAAAGGCGCCGATCCCGTAATGACAGGCCAGGAACAGCAAAAACAGGGGAATGCGGTAGTCTTTGGGAGCAAACCACGGCAGCATCGCAATGGCAAACAGGGCGCTGCGGCTGATGATGGCCGTGACCACGGTGATGGCCTTGCGCATCCGGATGCCTTCAACCACAAAGATGGCGGGGATCTGCAGCATTTGCGCCAGAGGCCCCACTGCCGCCAGCATGCCGATCACAGTGTTGCTGGCGCCCAGAATGAGCGCAAAGGCAACCAGAAACGGGCCCGTGGACAGGACCATCATCGTCTGGCCGAACATGCCGTCGTAGACCAGCCGCGACAGAGCCTTCTCGGTGTCCGCTTCGGTAAATTCAGATTTGGGTTTAATCCATTGGAACATGTGCGCTGCTATCGTACCCGGATTTTGGAGTTCAACTGGCATTAACCGGAATCAGGCCGAAACCTGGTAGTGTACGGGATCTTACGCGCTTGACCGGCCATTGGCAAGATGGATGATCCGCGGCACGGCGGATGCAGGGAGGCACGGGGCCTATGGGGCTGTCGATTACGGGCCGGAGTCCCCGGCGCGCCTCCGGCGGCATTCAGCCAGGGCGATGGCGGCGCTGACCGAGGCGTTGAGCGAGGTAATGGCGCCGGTCAGGGGGATGCGCACGAGGAAATCGCAGGTTTCCTGGACAAGGCGACGCATCCCCGCACCTTCGCTGCCGATGACAACGGCGAGCCGGCCGCTCAGATCCGCCTGCCAGAGCGTCTGGGGCGCATCCGCATCAAACCCCGCCACCCAGAACCCGGCTTTTTTCAGCGTGCCCAGCGCCCGCGTGATGTTGGTGACTTCGACCAGATCGATATATGACATCGCGCCTGCGGCGCTCTTGAGCGCTGCCGCGGAGAGCGGAGCGGCATGACGTTTCGCGAAAAACACGCCGTGAGCGCCCAGCGCAGAGGCCGAGCGCACGATCGCGCCGAAATTATGCGGGTCTTCGATCCCGTCCAGCACAACCGCGAGCGCATCGGCCGGCAGGGACTGCGCCAGCCAGTCTTTTTCGCACAGGACAGGCAGCGGGTCGGCTTCAAGCACCACGCCCTGGTGAACCGTGCCGTCCGCCAGCTGGTCCAATTCAGCGCGGGGCCGCGTTTCGATGGGAACGCCGGCAGCGGCATCGAGGATGCCGTCCATGCCTTGCGCCGAGGGCAGCACAAACAGCCTGCGCGGGGCGCGTTTGCCCGCGCGCAGGCATTCCAGCACGGGGATACGTCCTGCGATGCGCTGTCTCACGATGGCTCTATTGAATCTCGCCCAGCCCGTGAACTTCCTGAAGCTTGTCGATGCGCAGCTTCAGCACGTCCCGCGGCGGCACGCGATTATCCAGGGCATGAATGTCGTTGACGTAGAGATTATCCAAAAGCTTGAGGGCCTCGCTGATACGATCCATTTTTTCGAGGCATTTGGCCATGCGGTACTGGTTGTACCAAAAATTGGCCCCCTGAGGATAGAGCCTGGACGCATCATTCAGGACTTCGAACCCTTTCTCGTAGCGAAATGTCTTGATGAGTAAGCCGCCCAGGGCCGACAGGCCTTTTTCATTGGCCTGGTCCACTTTGGCGTCCCGATCGGGCGGGACCGACGTGAATTTCTTATGCATGAAATTGATGCCAGCGCTGCTGAACAACCAGAACACACCGATGACAACGAGGATGATGATAGGCCATTTGAAGCGGCTGAGATCCATGATGCCCTCCCGGCGCGACGCGCCTGCTTCGTTGACTGATGAACGGCTTCGGCCCGCCTAAGCCGATGTTATCTTAGCACATCCCATGAACAGGCGGAGCACGTGCCGCTTTATCCCACGGATAGTGAGCATCGGCGCCCCAGAATCGCTGCGGCTCTCGTGTTTGGCGCCCGGCGGCAATTGATTTGCAGAAACCACCTCATCATACTGACGCCCATCGGCGCGGACTCATATCTGAGGGCATGAGACGGCGCATGAAACGAGGAGAAGGCGCATGTTTCGAGTGATGAGTTGCGTACTGGCCGCCGTACTGGGGGGAAGCCTTGCCGCGAAGGCAGCAGAGAGCGCTGACGCGCCGGCGGAATCACCGTTTTCTATCCAGCTCGACATTGCCCACGAAGGGTACGATGAAACGTATTGCTGGTTTCAGCCGCGGGCCGCGGCCATCCCGCGTAAAACGGGCGAAGAACCGCCGATCGTCATCATGACCCTGCAGAAACATCTCGAAAGCTCCGATTTCTATTCGGGCCTCTACACCATGCGCTCGGACGACCTCGGGCAGACCTGGTCGCCACCACAGGAACAGCCTGCGCTGGGATGGCGTTCGCTTCCGGACGACATCACGCTGGGGATCTGCGATTTCGTGCCGGGATGGCATGCACCCAGCGGGAGACTGCTGGCTATCGGCCATACGGTGCGCTACCGGAACCGGGTACTGATGGCGTCACCCCAGCCGCGTGAGCTGGCCTACGCCGTGTACGACCCGGAGATGGACCAATGGGACCCCTGGCGCATGCTCGAGTTTCCTGACCAGGAGAAATTCTGGAGCGCGGGCGCCGGATGCGCGCAATGGGTGATCAAAGACGATGGCACGCTGCTCGTGCCGCAATACTTCTGTCCGCCCGAAATGCGCGGGGAAGGCGCACGGGCGCGCTCGGCATCCACCGTCGTGCATTGCTCTTTTGACGGGACGCAGCTGACCTACCTGGAACACGGCGACGAACTCACGCTGGATGTGCCCCGAGGATGCGATGAGCCGTCCCTGATTCAGTTCCAGGGACGCTACTATCTGACGATCCGCAATGATGAAAAAGGTTACGTGACCGCGGGTGACGACGGGCTCCATTTCGCGCCGCTTAAACCGTGGACATTTGACGACGGCGCGGAACTGGGCAGTTACAACACGCAACAGCACTGGCTGGCGCACGGCGGCCGGCTGTTCCTGGTCTATACGCGCCGCGGCGCAAATAACGACCACATCTTCCGCCACCGCGCGCCGCTGTTCATCGCACAAGTGGATCCGGATCACCTGTGTGTCATGCGGGCCACCGAACAGGTGCTGATCCCGGAACGCGGCGCCACCATGGGCAATTTCGGCGCCGGCCCCATTACACAGGGCGAGAGCTGGGTCACCGTCGGCGAAGGCATGTTCTTCCCCGAGGTCTACAAGAAAGGCGGTGCGACAGGCGCGGTTTTCGTTGCTCGGGTCCGCTGGCAGCCGGATAACTGAGGCGCCGGCGCGGATCCTCATTAACAGCGTCCTGAGCGCTGCAGGCCATAGCCACGCCTGCCTCAAGGGGTCCTGCCCCGTAGCTCGGCTGCAGAAAGCGTGTTATGATTCATAAAAACACGCCATCATAGATGGGAGCACGGTTGCCCGCATGCCACGCCCTTTGTCCGCCATAATCCTGGCCGTCTGGCTTGCGCTCGTGCCCGGGTGCGGGCCAGGCCGCGAAAAGATCGTGGAGATTCCCGCCATCGATCTGCTGCTGGCCTCGGAGGTGATGGGCCGTTGCGTCGAGGCCTACGAAAATTGCGCCTCATACCGCGATTCCGGGGTCATGACGCGCACGTTCCGAACGGCCAATGAGACGCAGGAGGAATCGCAGACGTTCAGCACCGCCTTCCAGCGTCCTGACCGTTTCCGGTTCCAGTGCCAGGAAGGCGAGCACCGGTATATCGTTTACGCCGATGCAGGCACAATTCGCGCGTGGTGGGGGCACCAGGAGGGCGCCCAGCCGATGCCGTCGCTCGACGATGCCATCGGGCGCGCCGTGGGGCCGTCCAATGGCGCATCCCACACCATCCCGCGGCTGCTGATGCCGGATCGGGTCCACGGACGGAGCCTGGCAGAACTGCACGGACTGAGCCGCCTGTCCGATGCCCTGCTGGAGGATGTGCCGTGCTACCGGATCAACGGCTCGCTCCGTACCGGCGCGTTGTACACCGTCTGGATTGATCGAGCGACGTTTCTGGTGCGCCGGATCGATGCGGAGCATATCGCTCCCGACTACAGCACGACCGATTGTACCGTGTATTTCCCGGAGTTGAACCCGGAACTGGCCGACCAGGAGCTGCTTTTGAATGCCCCGGCGTCCAAACCTTCGGGCAGGGCCCTGACCGCGCGGGGAGAATAACCGGCGCGGAAATGCCCGGGCCGCCACAGTTGTTGCGCTTAACCACAGGCCGTCCATCAGGTCTCGCGGTAAAACAGCGGAAAGGAACAGGTCATGGCACTCACAAACCGGCAGATCTACTTGGCGGCGCGGCCGAAAGGACTCCCCAGAGAATCTGATTTCGCGCTGGTCGCCAGCGAAGTCCCCGCGTTGCAGGAAGGTCAGTTTCTGGTCCGGATCAACTACGTCTCCGTCGATCCCTATATGCGGGGGCTCATGAATGAAGGGCCATCCTACATGAACCCGTTCAACGTGGGCGACCTGATCCTGGGGGGCGCGGCAGGCACGATCCTCGAATCCCGCCACCCGGAATATGCCGTTGGCGAGACGGTCCACGGACTCTGGGGCTGGCAGGACTACGCGGTGTCGGATGGCAGCAACGTATACCGGTTTGACACGTCGCTCGCGCCATTATCCACGTCCCTGGGCATCCTGGGCATGCCGGGCCTGACCGCGTATTTCGGCCTGCTGGATATCGGCCGGCCGCGGCCCGGCGAAACTGTATTTGTATCAGGCGCAGCCGGTGCGGTGGGTTCGGTAGTGGGCCAGCTGGCAAAGATCCAGGGTTGCCGTGTGGCCGGCTCGGCGGGTTCCGCCGAGAAAGTGGCCTGCCTCAAATCGATCGGCTTTGATGCCGCGTTCAATTACAAAGACCTAACTGACTACGCGGCTGCATTGCGGGAAGCATGTCCCAGCGGCATTGACGTGTATTTTGACAATGTTGGAGGCGCATTAACCGATGCCGTGATTCCGCAGGTCAATCCGGAGGCACGCATTGTGGTTTGCGGCCAGATCGATCAGTACAATGCGCTTGCTCCGGCCCAGGGACCGCGCCTCTTGTGGCATTTGATCACAAAACGCGCACGCGCCGAGGGGTTTCTCGTATTTCAGTTCGCCGCGCGCTACGAGGAGGCTCAGCGCGCTCTGGCCCAGTGGATAGCCGAAGGCCGTCTGACCTGGCGGGAAACCATCGTGGATGGCTTGGAAAACACGCCGCGCGCGTTTATCGGCTTGTTCAAGGGCGAAAACCTCGGAAAACAGCTGGTTCGCGTCGCTGAACCCGGTTCGTAACGCTGCCGCGGAAAGTGCGCGCCGGGAATATTCTGATTGACACGGTGTGTCTAAACATGATACTTCAATGGCGCGCAATCGCCCGCCAGTTCGGCTTGTTCGAAGCGCAGTTCAACTCACTCCAAGTATGCCGGTTTGGCCGCTTGCAGGAGGCATATTTATGACCCATGTTGTTACCGAAGCGTGCATCAAATGCAAATATACCGACTGCGTGACCGTGTGCCCGGTTGACTGCTTTCACGAGGGCGCCAACATGCTGGCGATCGACCCTGTGGAATGCATCGATTGCGGTGCATGCGTCGACGAATGCCCCGTCCACGCGATCTATCCGGAAGAAGACCTGCCGGAAGAGTACCAGGATTTTCTACAGCTCAATCTTGAATACTCAGCGAAATGGCCCGTCATCGCGGAAGGGCATGCGCCGCTCGACACCGCCGAGGAGTATAAGGACGTGAAGGACAAGCGCGACTTCTTTGACCCCTCGCCGGCGCCACGCGACGAGTAGGCTCCCGAACGTACCCCCGCCCGCCGCGACCATTGTGTCCCGGCAGGCTGTTTTCATTTTTCCCACCGCAGAGCGCCCGGCTCTTGATGATATAATCCGCACAGCAGCTATACTTCCCATGCGTCCGATCGGTCTGACAGGATTTCTTGCCGGCGTCCCCGGGGAATTCCCGGGTGGAGTCCCAACCATGAACAACAAAATAATGGCCGCTGCCATGGCGCTTCTGGCGGTTCTGCTGGCCCTCCAGACCTACCGCCTCCATCTGGCGCAGACGGAGGGGGCCGAGTCCGGGATGACCGGCCCTGCGCCCCCGGCTTCGGCCACGAACCGGGAGGAGCTTGCGCGCGCGGGACTCCTGCTCGAAGAGACTTTCCAACCCGGCAGAGGCGATGCGTCGACCGATCCCCTGGCCGACTATCTCGTCGAAGCACTGGCCTCTTTTCTTGATCAGGACCCGCTGCATGACGGCACGCCGGATTCTGCGCCGCGCCGGGGGAACCGAGCTGAAACGGCCGCATCCGGCGCCGGTCGCGCGAGCGGCCGTCCCGCAGACGCCGATGGACGCGTGGACGGCAAGGCCTCGCGCGCACAACGGCGGCGGAATCACGGAGAAACCGGAAGTGAGGAAACCCGCGCCGCAGCGGCCGATCCCAGACGATCGAGACAGCTGTACAACCGGGCGCGCCAGCTCATTGAACGCGGAAGTTACGCGGAAGCCGCCGCCATGCTTCGAGACAGCCTGGCTGCCGACGGGTCCAACGCGATGTCCTACCGCACGCTGGGAGCGTTATACCGCCAACTTGGCATGACCGCCGAGGAAATGCAGGTCTATGCGGACTGGTCGGCCGCGCGCCCGGGCGATCCGCTCGCGCATTACTACCTGGCAAACGCCTATTTGCGCACGGGGGCCGATGCCGCCGTCCTGGGCGAGCTGGACCAGTTCCGGGCCTTGAGCGCGGACCACCCCGGCTCGTATGCCATGGCTGCCTCGATTTACCGCCGCCTGGGCCTGCCCGGCGAGGAAGGGGCGATGCTCGCAACGTGGGTCGAACAGGCGCCTCAATCGTTTGATGCCCGCCAGGCGCTGGCGCAATATTACCAGCGCTCCGGCCAGCACGACGCCGCCCTGGCCGAATACCAGGCCGCCGTCTCGCTGATTCCCGACAACGTGCAGGCCCGCGCGAATCTGGCCTCGGCCTATTCGCGGCTGGGCCTGTATGCCGACGCGCAATCCGAGTATGCCGCCGCCCTGGCTCTCCGGCCGGCAGACCCCGGGCTTCATTTCCAGATGGCCGAGATGTACCGCCGCGCGAATGATCTGCCGGCAGCGCTGGCCTCATACCAGCAGGTGATCGACTTGCGGCCGGAATCGCCGCAGGCCCAGCGTGCCGCCCGCATGATGACACGCATCGAGCGGCAGTTGAGCACGGCTGCGGCGCCGAAACTTCTCCGATAGCGCCCGCATCCCCCCGACGGTCACTCGCTGGCAGTGGGTTCAAGGATGACGTAGACGGGAAGGCCGAGCCCGCCGACGCCGAATCGTTCCATAACGTCACGGGCGGGGGGCGCATCAGGTTGCGGCGCCTCATACTTCACCTTGACGTAGTCCGCGAGGGATTCTTGTACCCGCGGGTCCTTGAAGGTGGTCTGGTTCATCGTGAGGCAGTTCTTGCACCAGGTGGCCCAGAAATCAACCAGCACTGGCTTGTTCTCGGCCTTAGCGCGGGCAAGCCCGTCGGCCAGAGATGTGATCCAGCCGTCTTCGTCGAGTTCTTCCGCGCTCGAGGCAACCTCCATCCTGTCAACGCCCAAGCGGTCGCTGAAAATCGAGTAACTGAGATAGCCGTAATACGCGGCAAAGAGCAAAATGAACACGCCGAACGCGTACTTTACTTTGACCATCCAGCCGCCGGGTTTGGGCAGGAACGACATGCCCGCGCCCAGGAACGGCCAGGGCAGCGCCATGCCTGCGCCGAGCACGAACGGCAGTGCCAGGGCGATCGGACTCGCCTGGTAGAGGTCGCGCGCCAGAAGGATAACGAAGATGACCACCGGCGCGACGCAGGCACCCGCAAGCAGCGCCGAGACCGCCCCCATGCCAAACGCGAGGTAAAACGTTCCTTTGCGGGATTTGTCGATCGCGACCCTGCTCTGATAGCGCGTAAAATCGATGTTGATGAGGTCAAACATGGCCAGGGCCAGCACAACAAACACCACCGCAATAGCCAGATTGAACCACGGCGATGCGTTGATGCTCCCAAACGACGAGCCGGTCAGCACGGCAGCGATGCCCAGGATACCGTAGGTCAGCGCGATGGCGAGGCCATAGACGCCACCCAGGGCGAACCCGCGCCGCCGCGAACCCGCCTGGGCGCCCGCGCCGATGATCGCCAGGTTGATGGGAATCAGCGGGAGCACGCAGGGCGTAAGGTTAAGAGCGAGGCCGCCCAGCAGCGTTAAAACGATAATCGCAAACGCGCTCTTGCCGGCAAACGCGTTGAGGCTGCTGTCCAGCGCGCCCGATTCGACGCCGCGAATCCACTCGATGAACGTGTCGCTGCCCAGGTACCCGGAGTTGCGCCCGGCCACGACAAAGGCATCTGCGAGCGCTTCCCAATCTTCCGAAACCGTTTCAACGGGCGCTTGCGCCGCCTCGCCGGGCGCGGACTCCGGCGCGGCAGTTTTCGTGAAGTCGATGGGCGCAAAAATCTCCGAATTCTGGGGAGTAACCGAGGTGCCGGCTGCGACCACGGTGAGCTGCGCCACGAAGGGCAGGGTCCTGGGTGGCGCGCAGATTGTGTCGTTGCAGGCCTGGTACCGCAGCGTGCCGGGCAGTGCATACTCGCCGGGCGCAACATGTTCGGCGACGGCCACGACAAGCCCGACCGCGGCTGAATGTTCATAGACGGCCATCTGGTCCTGCGAAAAGCTGAACGTCGCCAGAACAGGTTCGGGATAGACCACGGCGTCAACGGCAAACCCGTCCGGCGGCTCGAGCACGACCTGAGTGGGAATGAGGAATTCGTCGAGCGGTTCATGGGCGTTGATATGCCAGCCGCTGGGGATCTCGATCACCACCGCGAGGCGTGTCTGTGCGCCCGGCAGCGCGCCGGTGGCGTCCTGGTATGCGGCGACCGTGGCCTCGGGCGGCTCGCTGGGCTGCTGAAGCGCGCCAAACTGGGCTGCCGACGGCAGGGCGAGGATCAAAACACACCCGAGGAGGATAAAACGAGATACCTTCGAATACGCCATGGATTCTTACTCCTGTTCGCGATCTACCTCCAACTCCTCCAGAAGCGCCTCGGGCGACGTGACCGGCTGGCGGCAGGCAAAATCTTTGCACACATACGCGGCGGCTTTCCCATCAACCGGCATTTTCGCGTCGAGCAGCGGTGTGGCGTCCCGTGCTCTCTGGGCGTCCGGCGCATCCGGATCGATGAATGCCACTACCTTATTCGGAATGTAGTGGCGATGCAACGCCTGAAGCAGGACGAGCACGTCGGGCGAGCCGCTCTTGCCAGCAATAGCGTTCTCTTTCGGGGCATGGAGATAAAAGTCCACCGCACACAGCATGCTGAGCTGCGCACGCGGCATGGATTCGAGCCCGGCGTGGTTGATGCACAGGAGACGTTCCGCCTTGTCCCCGTATTCGGCCTCGCCGGAGAACGTCGCAAGCCGCAACAGGGCGTACGCGGCCATGGCGTTGCCCGACGGTTCCGCGCCATCGAACACCGGCTTGTCCCGTGCGATGAGATGGGTATGGCCCGGCGAGGTAAAGAAGAATCCCCCGCCTTCCCGATCCCAGAATTTTGCCAGCATGATATCCGCGATCTCGCGCGCGGCCTCGAGCCACCGCACATCAAACGCGGCCTCGTACAGGTCGAGCAGGGCCACGGCGAGAAAGGCGTGATCGTCGAGATAGGCATCGAAACGGCTTTCGCCGTTACGATGGCTGCGCAGCAGGCGCTCGCCGTCTTTCAGATGCGACCATAGAAATGCGGCGGCTTTCTCCGCGGCGTGGAGCAGATTTTCGTCCGCCAGCACCTGGTATCCCTGGGCAAAAGCCGA
>DAOSJS010000016.1:0-26150 GCA_035367355.1 Candidatus Hydrogenedentota bacterium | reverse complement strand
AGGCACAGGGGCCTGCCCCTACATTAGAAAAACTCCAGGAGATAGTCGATGAACTAAACAACCAAACCAAAAATGCCTCGGATACCGAACACTCAATGAAGTCTTCCTCCAGAAACGAAAAATCGCATGGCGTGCACTTGGAACTTGAATGTGCCAAGTCCATATTTTGTTGACCGGTTACGTAGCACGCAGCATAGTCCTCATCCGTTTTCATGTGTCCCCAGGAAAAAGACTCCTGCAACGGGGTTCTTGAAAACGAAGTCCGCTTCTATTGCGCCGGTCTCGGTGTCGAGAATCACGATTCTTCGCGAATGCTCAGGGGGATCTTCCCACGTCCGTTCTTCCACCGTCGTGAAGTACTCGCCCAGCAAGAAACGTCCTTGAGGAGATATAGAAATCGTGACCAATTTCTCTGATGGGAGATTTTCCAAAAGCGCCGGCCGAGCGGACAGACGTGCCAAAGTGTGAGCCTCTACCAACCGCAACAGCGGTCTGTTTCCTGTCATTTCCCTCCTTCCAGATACCAGCTTGCGTTTAGATAGCACAGATCCCAAAAAAGTCTTCGGAAACTCGAAACGGTCAAAGTCAGGCAGTTCCGGCCAGGGACTCATCGAAGTCTGTTTCAGCCGCTCGCCAGTCTTCATCGAAACCAGTACATGTTCCACTTCACCCGCATTTTCAGGCGCCATCGAGATCCACCAGCAATCAAGCGCTTCCTGCTCCCAATCGACCTCGTACCCGAGGAGATAGACCTTGCCAGCCTCAGGTTCCTGGTAAAGAGAGCGGCGGTATTCGGCTAGATGCGCTACTTCACGAAGAACATGACCGGTCATCGCATCGACCATTACCGCTATCCCCTTTCCAAGCAGCACGAACCGGTCTCCCGCAGGCGCAGTTCGAATGTCAAAGAGACCGCCGATCCCAAAGGTATTTAACACTCTGGCCTCGCCTGAACGAAGGTCGATGTGGATCGTGGGAGGGCATTTGCCCAGCTCAGGAAGACGAGCGTAACCCTCATCGCGCACATAAATCTGACCGTCGGCAAGAGGAAGAATAACCGTTACACCATGCCACCTGCCACGGAACCCCGGCCCTTCCGGCAACTGCGGCACTGTGCCCCGCTTCATATCCATATCTTCAAAACGGCATTCCAATATCTGGCCCTCGAGATCATCATCTACAAGTAATGCGTCGTTGTTCCAGGAGAGGTTCGCGGCGCCGACTACCATTCTTTCACCTGCTCCCGGGATCTTTCCCTGGCCTCGACTTGTGAATGAGGAATCGTATCGCTCAATCAATCCGTAATCACCGAGGAGAATAAGGGTGTCGATGCTCTCTCTGACAGCGTTGCTGTCGTCACTGGCCGCGAATACCGCTGTCGCCACCGCAAGCCAAACACTGCACAGGAGACCCGCTCGTTTCACGAGATTCTTCTCTTTCGCCTCCATGATCTCAATCTCCCTTCACAACCAGCCCGCCGCACTAGAGTCCCTACTCCCATGGGCGCTCCACGTAATAATCCCAACAGTCATTGACGTGCCGCACTACACGGCCAGGTTCGCGATCATGCTCGACTAATGCGCCATCCTTGACACCAGCATACCATTCGTGCCGGGCGGCGCATGCGTCGCCCCGCCAAGAATACCAGCAGAAATACGCCTTATCCGGCGGATCAAATGCCTTACGGCTGGTGTACGTATGCTTGAGGGCACTGAGCTTGCCCTCCTCATTCAGCACCGTCTAGCCCGTATCTCACCCGTGCCTTGTGGCCGTGCCGCCCACGGCCTGGCTGACGTGTTCTTTCACGGCTATGGCGGTTGTATCCGGCATCTACACAGACCCCTATCTGGTACGAATGCAGTATGGCATATGCGGGCGGATTTGGGAAGGAGGGAGGTCCTGGAAGAGCCCCGGGTTGCCCATGATGTGGCCAGCCGATACAATCGGCAGTGGACGCTTGCGATGGTTGCGGGGGCAAACACAGTTGAGGAAACGGCATGTGCAATCTGAAAGACGGTCTTGTTTGGGCAATCCTGGCTGTATGGGCGATCGGAGCACTCATGGCGCCGCCGTCGTTGGCCGCCTCGGTCGAGGAGGAGCTTGCGGAACGGATTGAGAACGTAGCTCCCGTGCATCCGCGCCTTTTTTTCACGGAATCCGAAGAGACGGAAATCCGTGAGCGGTTTGAATCCGATCCGCTTCTTCAGGCCGTGTTCACATACATCCGAGCCAGTTCGGACATCCTGCTGGAGCAGCCCCCGCTCGAACGGGAGAAGATCGGCCGGCGGCTGCTGAGCGTCTCCCGGTATTGCCTGCAGCGGGTGGAATATCTGGCGTTCACCTACCGCATGACCAGGCATGAACCTTACCTGCGGCGGGCCGAAGAGGAAATGCTTGCCGCCGCATCGTTCGAAGACTGGAATCCCAGCCATTTTCTTGATGTGGCTGAAATGACCGCAGCACTGGCTATCGGATACGACTGGTTATACAACGACTTGTCCCCGGAAACGCGATCGGCCGTAAAGGCTGCCCTGCTCGACAAAGGCCTGCGCCCGTCCATGGCGGTTACCCGGGGGTGGGTCAACGGAAACAACAACTGGAACCAGGTCTGCCATGGGGGTTCCGTGATGGGTGCTTTGGCTTTGCTGGAGGACGAGCCGGAACTCGCGGTCCAGATCACCGCCCGCGCGATCGCCAACGTGCCGCGCGCGATGCATGAATACGAGCCGGACGGCGTGTACCCCGAAGGGCCGAGTTACTGGGAATACGGCACCTCATACAACGTTTTGCTCATTGCAGCGCTGGAATCCGTATTCGCCCACGATTTTGGCCTGGGGTCAGCGCCGGGGTTCCTGAAAACGCCTGAATTCTACCTCCGCGCGACCGGGCCCTCGGGGCTGTACTTCAATTTTTCGGACTGCGGGGAGCGCGGGGAAATCTCTCCGGCCATGCACTGGCTTGCACGGCGACGGCAGGATCCCAGCCTGCTCTGGCAGGAGCGCAAAGCGCTGCAGAAATTTGCCACAGTCAAACCAGATGCCCATGGCCGGGGCAGCCGCTTGCTGCCGTTTCTGCTGATTTGGGCGCTTCCCATGAGCGAAGAGGCCGTTCCTGCGCCGCTGCACTGGTTTGGCGATGGCTCCAACCCCGTGGCGCTCTTCCGCAGCGCCTGGGACGACAACGCGACGTATGTAGGCATTAAAGGCGGGTCACCCAGCGCGAATCACGGCCACATGGATGCGGGCTCGTTTGTGCTTGAAATGGATGGGGTCCGATGGGCCGTTGACCTCGGGGCGGATGGCTATCACGGCCTGGAATCCAAAGGGGTTGACCTCTGGAACCGAAGACAGGACAGCCAGCGCTGGACGGTGTTCCGGCTGAACAACTTCAGTCACAATACCCTCGTGGTCGATGGCGAACTGCAGCAGGTCAAAGGCCTGGCGCCCATCACCGCCTTCTCGGATGAGCCAGATGCCCCATATGCGCTCATCGACCTGGCGCCCGTATACGAGGGCCAGCTTGCGGGGGCAAGGCGCGGCGTACGGCTCGTGGGACCTTCGGTCCTGGTGCAGGATGAAGTCCGCGCACTGGATCGAACCAGTATGGTGCGCTGGGGCATGGTCACGCGGGCTGAGGTGACGCTTGTGGACGATACCACCGCCCAACTCAAACAAAATGAACGCACCCTCTGGCTTCGCGCCCTGGCGCCCGGCAACACCCGGCTGAGGCTGTTTGAGACGGAAAACCCGCCTCGGGACTACGACAGCCGCAATCCCAACACCCGCATGATCGGATTCGAATCCGAGGTCGGAGCGGGGGCGCAAGCTACCCTGGCGGTCTTTTTCCAGTCGGGTGAAGCGCCCGGCGAGGCGCCTGCGCTGATCCCATTGGACGAGTGGTAAAAAAAAGCCCGCGGAAGTCTCGAGGGACTCCCGCGGGCCGGTCCGAATCGCTAGTATTGCACCTGGACCCGGTAGGTGACGGCGACCTTGCCATCCTTGGGCACGGGCACGCTGAAGACGGCCGTATGGGCGTCTTTTTTCACGAAATCATGGGACTTGCTCACGATCTTCCAGTCCGCGGGCATCGGTTCGACGATGTCGACCACGACGTCAAGCGCCTTGTGATTGCGGACGGTGATCTCGAACTCTGCTTCGTGGGCGCGGTCCGACAGCTTCGAGTAATTCTTCTGGACACGATCGGCAACTACGTCGAACGCCTTGCCCATGCGCAAGCGGATTTCCTCGTCCTTGGGCGTGTGCTGAATGTTGTCCTCGCCCGCGAACTGAAGCATGCCTTCGCTGTCTTCCTGATAGATCCGCATGACGCCCGCCGGGATTGGAATGCCGAGGCGGTTCGCTTCGCTATTCTGAAACTTGAGAAAGACATCCACGTGCTGGTCTCTCATGGGCGGGAAGCGGTTGCTGTAGAAGTCGAGCATTCCGCGGAATTCATAACGTTTTTCGCACTGCACGCCGGAACCGCTGAGCAGGGCGACCTGCTTGGACTGATTTTGCTTGATGGTGGTGCGCCGGGGGATCGTGTACAGGTGGTACTCAGCGAAAGTCTCCTCGCGCGCCATCTCGGGCGGGGCAGCTGCCATGACCATCGCCGCTTCCATCATCCTTTTTCCCATCATCTGCGGCTGGGCGATATTCACGTCGCCGGCCACCAGCTTGAGCCGGGCATTTTCGTAGCTGGCGCCCGACTGATTCTCCAGGGTGACCCAGCCCGCAACATCAAGGGTGGCGTCGGTTTTGGCGAGGGTTAGGACGTAATCGGCCTTCCAGGAGACGCCGTTGGTGATATAGGTCGCCTCCAGCTGCTGTGCGCCGCGGCTGTTGTTGAGGTGCCAGATGAGCGATGGTTTCGCGATGAGGTTGTCGGGGATTTCCGGCACGACGACGTTGCCGGGGTGCCCCAGAAAGATCTGCCCGTCGACGCGGTATACCGGCCCCTGGTTGATGCTCAACAATTCAGCGGATTTTTCGAGAAAACCGATCTCATTGCTGTAATTGATGAGTTTGACTTCCTTGCCGATGTATTTTTCCATCAGTTTTTCGGGGCTGATCAGGTCGTATTCGTAGTTTTGCTCAAGAATGGCCACCGAACCCGCCTGGGCCAGCGAACGAAGCCCTACGGTTTCGGGCCGGATCTGCTGGGCCACATCCATGAATTTCAACTCGATTTCACCCTGAGGGAGGTCGAGTTTGCGGACGTCGCGCACGAGGGCTATTCCGCTGTTGTAGGCCGTGATCGAGATGTCGGTTTGCTGGCTGATATCCGTCTGGGCCGACTGCATGGCTGGTTGCTGGGCCAGCGCACTGAAGGCCCATGCCGCCATCGCGGCAATCAGAAATGCCTGTCTCATGGTATTCTCCTCTGTGCGCCGCGGATGCTCCACGGTCGCCGCTAGACCCTGCCTGCCGTACGTTTACTGAGTATGACACCATCTTACACGGAAGGTTCGAAGAATGCCGGGTACGGATTAGCTCACACTCCGGGGAACGGGGCGGTCGTGGCACCTGCCAAGCGCCCGCCGTTGCAGAGCAGGCGGCGGGCCGGGCTGAATGCCTCAAAGAATCAGGAGGCCATGTTCCGGACGCGTTTTTCCAGGCGTTGCAGCAAATCACGCGTCTCTTTTTTGTTCTCTTTCTCCGCCGCTATTTTCTGACAGGCATACAGGACCGTGGTGTGGTCCTTGCCCCCGAAATCCTCACCGATTTCGTTCAGGGAGAGGCTGGGAATGAGTTCTTTGCACATATACATGGCTATCTGGCGGGGATACGCCACTTTCCGCTGACGGCTCCGGCCCCGCAGGTCCGCGATGCGCACGTCGAAATACTCGGCGACAGCACGCTGGACGGCTTCGACTGTAATGGGCTGGATCTTGTCGCGGCCAATGAGGTCGCGAAGGACTTCTTCAACCACGGGCATCGTAATGGGCTGTTCAGTGAGGTGGCTGTAGGCCAGCACGGTGATAAGAGCGCCTTCGAGTTCCCGGATGTTGGAGGTCACGCAGGTGGCGATATACCGGAGCAGTTCCGGCGGCATCGGATGCTTTTCCTCAGCGGCCTTGTTCTGAAGGATGGCCACGCGCGTTTCGAGGTCGGGCGGCTGAATGTCGGTTACTAATCCCCATTCAAAGCGCGAGATGAGCCGTTCTTCGAGTCCGGGGATTTCCTTTGGCGGCCGATCACTCGAGATCACGATCTGTTTGCGCATGTCGAACAGCGCATTGAACGTGTGGAAGAACTCTTCCTGCGTGGCTTCTTTTCCCGCGATAAAGTGGATATCGTCGATCAGAAGGACGTCCGTCTTGCGATACTTGGCCCGGAACCGCACGGTCGATTTCTTGGCAATACTCTCGATCAGCTGGTTCGTAAAATCTTCGGATGAGATGAACGTGACAGTGGTCTGCGGATCGCGTTTGAGCAATTCATGGCCGATGGCCTGCATCAGATGCGTCTTGCCCAACCCGGTCCCGCCATAGAGAAACAGGGGATTGTAGGCGCGGGCAGGCCGTTCTGCCACGGCCTTGGCGGCGGCATGCGCAAAGCGGTTGTCCGCACCGACGACAAAACGCTCAAAGGTGTAGCGCGGGTCGAATATGCCTGCGCGCGATGCGGTTCGGGCCGGCGCGGGCCGCGGCTCCTGAGGCCTGTGCGCTTCCGGCCAGGGAGACGCTTGCATGCTGTCCCGCGGAACGTCCGGCGAAGGAACGAACTGCACTTCCGTAAAATCGGGCATCAAGGCTCGCAAAGTGTCGCTGATGGTATCCATATAATGACCTTTGAGCCAGTCGGCAAAGAATTGACTGGGCACGCCAACGAGTAGACAGCCCCCTTCACAGGATAAAAAATACGTTTGTGAGAACCAGTTTTTGTAGCTGTGTTCGTCGAGGATCTCTTTGAGTCGTTCCTGGGCCAAAGCCCAGGGATTGGTTTCCTTCGGCGCCATTACCCCTCCTGCATCACAAACAGCCATTCCCTCACCCCCCTCGCTTACCCGCGACGGGATCCCGTTGCGCGCTCGTCGATGATCGGACTGCGGCATCGTACGGCGTTTACCGGCGTTCCCCTCGTGTCCCTTCCGCGCGCTTCAATTCGCCCCAAATTCAGAGTACAGGGACCTCAAAATTCACGACCAGCCCAAGTCGTTACCGGACAGAAAAAGCCGAACCATGGCACGGGCCACGGCACGGCTCCGGCTCGATATCCCTGTTATCCACAAGTTATCCACAATCGCTCCACAACCCTGTAAATAAAGGCCGAAACGCGATCGCATGAGTCTGCGAGTGTGCAACAAATCGCATCAAAAGTCAAGCGTACTATTCAGTGTGGCGCTCGGCATTCTTAACCCGTTGCCATACTTGATCCATCTCTTCGAGGGAACAGTCCTCAATCCTCCGCCCGGCCTGTTCGAGCGCGTCTCTTACCTTTCCAAAACGCGCGAGAAAGCGGTGATTGGTGGCCTCCAGCTCACGGGATGGGTCGGCATTCACGAAGCGGGCAAGGTTCACCACCGCAAAAAGCAGGTCACCCAGTTCACGGCGGACGTCATCAGGCTGGCCGTGGGCCAGGGCGTCGCGAATCTCGTCAAGCTCCTCCAGGATCTTGTCAAAGACGGGGGCAATGTCTGGCCAATCGAACCCAACGCGCGCGGCATCAAGCTGGATCTCAACTGCATTCTGGAGCGGGTCGTTCAGGAGTCGAGACTGCGCGGTCACTGGGGTTCCTCATCTTCTTTTGCGCGAAATACAGGCGCGGTTTCAGCTCCAGTCGGGTTTCTGCGAAAGGGCCGGCGAGGGCGCGCTGCTTCGTCTGAACTCCGTACGGATTGCCGCTGTTGCGCGTTTTCCGACCGTAAATTCACTATAACATGAGGTCACCGCGCAGACAAGCTGACTTCCCGCGCAGCGGTGAAGAATGGAGAAAATCCGCATGATGAGTACACGCATGCGTTGACGTGTCGCGCTGGAATGGGCGGCCACAGGGGGCCGCCCCTGCAAAATCCGGACGGTGGATGCGCGTACCGCGTGTCCACCTCCGCCAGCGGGGGGCATAAGACGCGAAGTCGGCCGTGCCGGAAAACCTGGTTGAGTTCGGCCCGGGCGATTGGTAGTATTTTCCACAGGCTGGTATGATGGATAGAATGCAGCGTGCCATGCGGCGCGCCGGAAAGTGCTGGTTTCGGTAAGGTGGTTCCATCTCGAAAGGCTCGAACGGCTTCGGAGGACATAAGGTGAGCGTGGTATCAGTCCGGAAATGCGGTGTGCTTCTGGCCCTGGGCCTTCTTGTAGTGGGGACAACCGCGGACGCGTGGGTGTGGAATCCGGCCACCGGACGCTGGATCAACGAGAAGAACCTCCCGCAGCCCACTGCGGAGCTTCAGGTTGAGGCAGCCCGTTCGCTGATGGAACAAGGCGAATACAAACGCGCCATGCGCGAGACCCACAAATTTGATAAGTACTATCTTGATTCGGAATGGGCCGATGACAACCAGTTCCTCCGAGGCGAGATAAATCTCCGGCGGGGCGACTATCTGAAAGCGGCCAACGAGTTCCAGCAGGTGATCACCAATTATCCGGACACGGATCTGTATGATACGGTGATTGCAAAACAGTATGAGATTGGCGACCGGTTCTATGCGCAGGGCGAGAAACGGCTGGGGAAACGATGGTCGCCGTTTCGGAAACGTCCGTTCAAGAAGGCGATCGAAGTGTACTCGATGGTGATCGACAACCAGCCCTTCCAGGAAACGGCTGCGGAGGCGCAATACAAGGTCGGGCTGTGCCATTTCACACGGAATGAATACGTGGAAGCTGCCTACGAATACCAGCGTGTGCTCGAAGACTACGCCAGTTCCGCCTGGGTGGACGACGCGAGTTATGGCCTGGCGATGTGTTATTACAAGGCCTCGCTGCCCCCGGACTACGATCAGACGAGGAGCAGGCTCGCAATTGATGCCATAGACGAGTTCAAGGCGCGTTTCCCCGGCGATGAACGCGCCGAAGGACTGGATGCCAAGCGCGCGGAGATGAGCGAGAAGATCGCACGGCAGCGACTGGACACGGCCCGCTTCTACGAGAAGCGCCGCCGTTTTACCGCAGCCCGCATGTATTATGAAGTCGTGCTCGAGCAATTTCCTGAGACCTCAGCGGCGGCGGACGCCAAGCTGTGGCTCGAGCAGTCCGTGCAGCAGGAGCAGACAGCGCAGCCATGAAAAACCGGTGGGCCCTGGCGGGGTGCGTTGTGATAATGGCGTGGGCGGCGGGGTGTGGCTATTCAACTCACAGCACGCTCGATGCACAGTACCAGACGATCGCCGTGCCCGCCTTCAGAAATCTCAGTAGAGAATATGACCTGCAGGCCCCGCTCACGAATGCGGTGATCCGGAAATTCATGGCCGATTCCCGCCTGGAAATCGTGCCCCTGGATCAGGCCGACCTGATTCTGGAGGGCGTCATCCTGGGATACGAGCGCAAAGGACTGACCTACGACAGCGACGATGAAGTGACCCAGTTTCTGTGTTTTGTTACAGCCGGCGTCCGTCTGACCGATGCGAAAACGGGTAAAGTTCTGTGGGAAGATAACCAGTTGGTGGGGGAGACGACGTTCTACACGCGCGCGGCGGGGCAATCCTCAGATCGATTGCGGGGGAACGCGGAGTTTTTTCTCCCAACCGTCCGCTCGTTTGCTTCCGAAGAAGAAAATCGCGGGGCAGCGGAAGCACTGGAACAGTTGGCTTCGGACATCTTCCTGCGCACCATCGAGCCGTGGTGAATTGTGGATATCCAGGAATTCGCCCGAAGCATTGAGACTACCCCTCCGGGTCCTGTGACGCTTTTTTGCCCGCACAAGGGGCCGCGGGCCCGGGAAGCTACGTATGAACCTCTGCTGGTGGAACGCGCCATTGAACGCATCGTGACGCTGTATATCGAACCCGGCATGCGGGATATGGCGTACAACGCGTATTTTGCCGACGAAGCGGATCCGGCTGAGATTGTCTCCGTGGCAGAGACGCTTCCCTTTCTCTCCGAGCGCCGTATTGTCGTGGTGCGCCGTGCGGAACGATACACGTCCGAAGCGGCGGCTGGCCCGATCCTGGCGTATCTCGGAAATCCATGCCCCTCCACGTTGCTGCTGCTGGTGGCGGACAGCATGGACCGCCGGTCGAAATTCTATAAGGCGTGCGACGCCGCAGGGGCCGTGGTGCCCTGCCCCCAACTCAACGACGCCGAGGCGGCTCGCTGGGTCCATGCGGAGGTCGGCACACGGGCAAAAAAGATCCATGGCGAGGCAGTCAAACGCCTGATCGAACGGACTGGCCTGCGGCTGGGCGATGTGCAAAACGCCATCCATCTTGTATGCGATTATGTCGGTGGAAAAGAGAGCATCGACGTCGAAGACGTTGAAGCGGCGTGTGCCGATGTGGCGGAGGAGCGCGTCTGGACGCTGACCGATGCGATCGCTGCCTCGGATGTAGGCGCCGCGCTGCGCACCCTGCGGGAATTGCTCGATATGGGCGTGAGCGAATTTCAGATCCTGGGCTCGTTAAACTGGCTGCTGAAAAACACGTACGCGGTCGCGGCCAAGACCCCGAGCCTCCCGCGAATCAGCCGCTTTGTAGCCCAGAAGGTCGCGCCGTTGGCGCACAAGTTCGGCGAAGAGAAGATGCGCGATGCCTTCAGCATCTGCATGGACGCGGAGATTCTGCTGCGCAGCACCCACGTGGATCGGGCCCTGGCGATGGAACTGCTGGTGACGAGGCTCGCCGCCCCGGTCGCGCGTCAGGTGCGCGCACGGCGGACGGCGGACCGTTAGCCGGGGGCCTGCTTCGCGAACCTTGAGGCGCCAGGCTGGAATCCTCGGCAAGGAGCAGAATTTGGGATGCGCCCATTCGACCACGACTACGCGGAAGAGATTATCGAGCGCCTGAGCGGCCTTTCTCCGGATGCCCGGCCGCGCTGGGGCCGCCTGACGCAGAATCAGCTGCACGCTCATCTGGCGGACGCGCTGCGCTATTCGATGGGCCGCAATGGCGGCCCGGTGGACTGCAGCACGTGGTTCACCCGCAGAATCATGGGTCCGCTGGTGTTGTCCGGCTGGTGGCGTATCCCCCAAAAATTCCAGTTCAGTAACTACGGCGAACTGCCGGAGGGAAACCTCGAAACGCTTCAGGCGGTGCTGGAAGACTATCTGAACCTGGTGCAGGCCGGTGAACTGGAGCCGTTGCCTCACAGCAGGTTTGGCCAACTCGGCGTGGACGGCTGGGCTCGTTTCCACGTGGCCCATTTTGAACACCATTTGCGCCAGTTCGGGGTCTGACAGCGGTTTTCGGGATGCGCCTGGCGCCGGTTCGCAGCGGTTTTCTATTGTTCCCGGAAGGCGTCCCATTCCGGGCGGCCGAACGCGGAGCGCACGCCACGGTGGAACTCAACCCAGTTTGCAACTTCCCCCCACACCACGTGGCGGGGGGTGAGTTCGGCCCGCAGAGCCTGCAATGAGGCAAGACGGGCGGCCACATCTGCATCGGAGATCCGGGCGGGCCGATGCTCATCATAGACCAGCGCTATGGCGTCGCGAGTTTGTTCCAGGTGGACGAGCCCGTCGCGCAGGAAGCGTACACGGGCCTGCACCATGGCCTCGTCGCCCTCCGCGGCACGCGCGGCCTCGTCCAGGATCTTGAACGCGGGCGTCACCACGCTGTCGGGGTATAAGTACGGAAGTACGAGCCATCCGGAACGGAGCGGACTGGCGCTGAAACCGTGTTCTTCGCAGGTTTTCAGATACAGGCTTTCGGCCCCTGTCTGCACGGCGCCGCCGGCGGGGAGGGCGTAACCGCATTTCGTGGTGTGGTCTTCCCAGTAAGCGAGATAGTGACTGATGTGTGGGGCGGCGCTGCCAAAGGCGGAGCAATACTCGTCGATCACAGTGTCGACCGAAAGGCTGGGATGCACCGACAGGCGGGCAATCAGATAATAGCTCGGCCCCTGAGTGGCCCAGTATCCCATGAGCGAATCGAAGTCGAAACCGAGCATGGAATGCTCGTACGCGAACGTGAAGTATTCGCCCATGGCGTGCAGGGGATTGCAGGGCGCCAGCGCGCCGATGTGCCACCAGTTCGGGCGGAGAAAGAGTTTTGCGCCGGCTTCGTGCCATTTCCGCCAGGGTTCGTAGGCGTGGTAGGTGTGGACTATCCCCAGGACGAGCCCTTCCTCCACATGCATGCCTTCAAGCGGTTCGCGGTAATTGCTGTAGGCATAGGATGACAGGGTAACGTTGGGGTTTTCGGCGCGCATTCGGGTCAGGAGTGCGTTCCACAACGCGATATAGCGCCCTGTAAGAATCGCCTCTTCACCCGCCCAGACCGTTTCAGGGGCCTGGCCGGGGATCCCGTCAAGGGCGCAGCAATTGGGGCAGGTGCAGAAGCCCCGGCTGTCGTTGGGGCACACGTTCCAGTTGTCGGGCCGACCCGCGGCGCGCCATTCCTCCAGAATCTGCTCTGCCACGGCCGGGTTGCTCACGCAGAGTTTGACACGGCCGGGATTGGGGTACGGCTGTTTTTTCCCCGTGGGGGGCACGGCAAAATAGTCGGGATGGGCCTCGTGGTAGCGATCCCACCAGCTGCCGAACGCATGGCCGAACCGGAGCGTGCTGCGTTCGCCCATCCTGTGGTGCTGCAGCCATTGCTCCGCCTCCACCTCCATGCGGCTCAGCGTCTCGGCGTCCACCAGAGGCGGCACATTCTGGGCTTCGTGGCCGCGCCGGAGATGGATGCGCAAACCGCGCTTTTCCAGGGCCGGGCGCGTGCGGATATCGAGCGGCGCTACGGCAATCGTGGCTTGTCTTGGAACGTAGGTGCCGATTTCGCCCGGCCACAGCCAACGCACCCCGAGCACGCGGTCGATGAAGTCGCAGGCGCCGTAGAATGTCGCCAGGGGAGTGCGGGATGACTGCTCACCCACGATGCACAGCGCGTTGTCAACGGTCCGGATGATGTACTCTTCGGGCAGGAGCGTTTCGGGGGCGATACCGGGCCCAAACCCGACCAGGATTTTCGGTTTGTCCGAATCGGCTGCCTCGGGAGCGGATTCGGTGATAATGGGCAATGCCGCGCCGGAAGCGCGCTCGATGTGGTAGCGGAGTTCGTGCGCAGCGCGCTGGACCTCGGGGTGAGCATCGGCGGGCAGCACAATCTCGGCTTTCGCTTCACCATTCTCGACGAGCACCACGGGGCCGGCCTGGGCCACCGGTATGCCAAAAAACGCCGCTCCCAAGACCGCCGCCACGACACATTTCGTGAATTCACGCATTGAAAACCGCTCCTTGTGAAAGTGCGTTATCGTGAATGGCCCCTTGCGCGCATTATAGTGGCCCGTGGCTGCATGGACAACCGTCTGGCCAGGAATGCGTTTGGGGTGGACATGGCCCGCGCTGTGGAGGGTACGTCTGTTCATACGCAGGCCGGGGATGGAATGCATGGGGGAAAATCGGGCTCTGCCTCGCGGGAATCCCGACCTTTCCGCGGGTACGAATGCTCGAGCGCGAGGAGCGGATACGCGTGTGCCCGAGTGCCGGCATCAGGAGACCGTTGCACAGAAGGCCGTCGGCTCCGCCACGAGGCGCAGCGCGGGTTTTCTCGCCGCCCGTTTTGCCTGAACCCACAGCGTGAGCATCTCCACCACTGTAAATACCAGGGAAGGCTCAACAGGCTCCGCCAGATGGACGGTGGCGCCCGCCTCCTGAAAGGCGCGGCATTGCGCGGCCAGATCGGCGATCACGACGATGCGCGCACCCGCGTAACAGGTGTGGAACATTCGAACCGCAGCCAGTGCCTGCGCCGCGGGCAAGTTGGTGAAGTGGAACAGGATTACGGCATACCCGGCATAAGGGTCAAGCACCAGCCCGCCGTTCCCGATTTCCTGGCTTTCAACCTGGTACCCTTTGCCTCGAAATCGTACCGGCCACTCTCTTCGCCCGCGCCGTGTGTCTGTTACAACCAGTAAGCTCATGGGCAGACCTCCCTTGGCCCGCGCCGCCACACTCCCCGTGACGCCTTCGCTTCTGGCAATACGACCGTCAGATCTGTACTTGGACGCGAAATCTCCCGCAGCGTGAGTGTCACTATCCCACAAGACGCCAGATCGCACAATAGGTGAGTTGGGCTCTGCCGGCATAAGGGAATTCCCTATATGGATCGGACGGATTCCTCGATACCGCTCAATTCACTGGAAAACGCTGCAAAAAAATGGTCCATTTCAGGATGAAATCGCTAAACCACGTGAGATCTGGCTCTTACGGTGCAGGTATCTCATCGGCACCTCAATTGTCCTGAAAGATGAGGCTCCCCGAGAGGCGTCTGCGCAGCGCTGTAACGGCAGATAGAGAAAGGGCGCCCTTTGTGTCGAGCGCCCTCCGTTGTTACGAGATTTACTCGCCCAGCGGCTCCAAAACCAGGCCGGTAGGATTCTCGACGGTTATGGTGTAGCCAGCCGGGGTGTCGAGCCGGTAGCGTAATGTGTCTCCCGACTTGTCCCAGCGCAGATGGATCATGCCGTCGAGCACCGGGAAGGCTCCCTCACACCAGTCCAGACCGACATCGTTGAAGCGCAGCGTGATGGTTTTTGCAATGGGGTTGAAGCGGTATACGCCCAACACGTCCCGATACAGGGTGAAGCAGATGTGCGAGGCAAACCCGTGGTTGCAGCTGGCCACTTCCTGTACGTTTTCCCAGAGCGTGCCCGTGCGCTCGGCCATATACATCAGGTAACCCACGGATTCGCCGGTGATCTGTGAGCCCAGTCCATAGCGCGACAGCAGTTCAAACCGCAACATATTGCCGATAAATGAATTCGCCGGATGCACCTCGGGATAGGCCTTGGTCTCGCTCCGATCCGGGCCGAACTCCCGGTGCAGTTTTTCCCACAGTGCAGCATGGGTATCCGGGGATGCCACATCAAAGAAGAACGCGAAATACTGGCAGACCTCCGTCCGGTTTCGTGTCACCTCGCGCTGGCCGTCCTTATAGACCGCATTGTCTACGAAGAACTCGCCATCAAAGGACTGCTCCCGGATGGTCTCGCGGATACGTTCGGCTTTGGCGAGCAGTTCCGGCATAGCGTACAGGCGGCCAGCTGCCGCAAGGGTGCCCGCGTAGAGCATGTTGGTTGGGTAGTTCACATCCTGCACGAATTTGTTGGCTTCAGACCATTCCACGAACACCCACTGCTCGAGTTTCTCCAGCAGGCCGTCCTCGTTCTCGAATTTTTTGAAATAGTCAAACAGCGCCAGGACTTTGGGCTTCAGCGCGTCGACCATGGCCTGATCGTTGCTGCGCGCCGCGTACTCCTCCAGTTCCACGACAAACCACATCGCCCAGTTTGGAATGAAGTTGCCGTTGTAGTGGTCTGCGGGATAGCACATCGGCAACATGCCGTCCGGGAGGTGCTCAAAGCGTTCCGGCAACAGAAAATTCTCGTAGAAATTGCGTTCCAGCCGTGTGTCGCCGCTCAGCACCAGAGCCGTGCGCGCCGTAAAAAAGCTGTCGCACAACCATCCCGCGCGCTCGCGCGACGGGCAGTCCATGAACACGTCGGTGCTGTTTTGAACAAAGGTTTCACGCCCGGCTTCAAACAAGGTCGCCAGCTGCGGGTTGCTCGCCGCAAACGTGGCCTCGTAGGCGTCAGGGTAGACGTACTCGCGCAGGTAGGCATTCTCGATGGTGCACGCACCGCCTGCGGCCATTACCTTGACATAGCGCATCGTGTACGGTTCGAACGACTCGACCGCGTACGTGCCCGGCGCCAGGTAATAGGGTACAAATTGCGCGCAACCCATGCGCGCCCAGTGCACGTCATCCTGGCTCAGGATCTCATCAAACGCGAAATACACCGTGACCGGTGACGTGCACGTAATGGTTGCGCCCAGAAATCCGCTCAGATTCAAGCCGAGATCGAGAATGCGGAACGAATTTTCCGGCAGCTCCACGCGAGTTCCTTCCGCAAGCGGGACATCAACCGCAACGGCATCCACGCTTGCGAGTTTTTGAATGTCCTGCGAAGGATGCACTTCAAGCACTTCGGTGGGGTAGCCCTTGTAGTCGGGTCTGATGCGGCCCGCATGGCCCGGCCAGGGCGACTCGGCTTCCTGGTCTGGAAGAAGCCGGCCTTCCTTGACTACGCGCAGTGCGGGCCGTGCGCGGAAGGTGGGGCAGGGGATATGCCGCGCCAGCAGCTTTTTCTCCGCTGTGACGGCCAATGCACAAGGTTCGAAGGCCGCGTCCGCACCGGTGCGCCAGGCGTAACTGGCCGGATCGAGCCGCCAGGCTTCGATAAACGGCCGCTGAAAACTGAAACGTTCCACCTTCTGAATTCGTTGGTCGAGGATGGTCGCCTCAAAAGGCGGTTCGGCGCCCGTCGCTGCAATCACAGCATCGCCGTTCAGGATCTCCGCCTGGAGAAACGCGGGTTCATCGATGATGTAGTAGCGGTTGCCGTTGTAGCCCGCCGCTTCGACAGCCACGACGTTCATGCCCGGGCGAAGCAGCGCGGAGGCGTCGTATTCGTCGATGCGAAAGAACCCGTGCGCTGCACGCGCCGGACCGTGGCACAGAAACTGGCCATTGACAAATACGCGATAATTCGATGAGCCGGTAAGGCGCACGATGACCGGCCCGTTGCCGGGGTGCTCGAATGCCGCGCGGAAGCCCACGAACAGGTTCATCTCGGTCTCGCGGCCCACAGGCCAGACTGGCCGGGCTGCGGCGAATTCCGTTTGGCCGGTGGCATTGAGTAACAGGCACAATGAATACAACGCTGCGCTCATCGATCGTTCTCCATGGTTTTCGTTTCAGCCGCGACATCCAGCCGCTCAGACAATTCGCATGGAAGCGGGGGTTTCACACCAGGGCGCGCCGGTTCCACCGAATTTTGAGGGCCCGGAATGAGCCCTGATCCCGGCAGATCCGGAAGAAGAGCCCTTCAAACCGCCTCCGTGCCCCCTGAGCATTTCGCAACGACTATACCGCCTCTGTACGCGAGAGGCAATCGCGGGCGGCTTGCGATCGCTTGCACGTTTTTGAAATTATATGTGTGCATATACGAGCGTGGTTGCACGATAGAGCACCCGGAGCCTGGAGACCGACGATGGGCCGGTCATCACATCAACACCTGACAGGGAAATTTGCCGAGGGCAAATGCGAGGCGTGCGCGGATCATTTCTCGTGCTCGTGGCGCCTGTTTTATGAGCGCAAACCCTGCCCCGTCATTCCCTGGAACGTCTGGATCGCCACCGGGCTGCTGGCCGCCGATGCCGTGTTCAGCGTATTCCGCCTCTTCGGCGCCCAGTCGCTGCTGGAAGGCGCGATCTCCAGCATCCTGAGCCTGGTGTGTATCGTGGGTCTGGCCTGCCGCGCAAAATGGGCCTACGTCCTGACGCTGCTCTTCGCGGGAGCGGGCCTGGGGCTCGGGCTGGCGGGACATCTCGGCCCCGCCGCCATGGTCATCAACGGCCTGCTCGTGTTGCTGCTTGCCCCGGCGTTTCGCGTCTACTTCCCCCGGCCGGTCGAGCCGACACAGGATTTTCTCGACCGCATGCCGCCATCGTCCGACATCCCCCCGCCCGTGGAGTAATAGACGCAGCGCCGCCGCAACGGGCACGACATGCACGCCGGATTCCGGGCATGGCAGACCAGCCGCCCATGTCGGATCAGATTCACGTGCAGTGAAAAGCACCGCCCCTTCGCAATGAACGGGGGCACATGCTCGTGTGCGCGGTCCGCGCTCATGCCGGGCGGGATCACGCCCATCCGGGTCAAGATGCGATGCACATGCGTGTCGATGGGGAAGACATCGCGGCCCAGGTCGAACAACAGCACGCACCGGGCGGTCTTGTAGCCCACGCCTTCAAAACCCAACAGATACGCTTCTGCCTCCGCGTTCGTCATATCCCGGAGTGAATCCAGCGACAGGGCGCCCGTTTCCGCGATCTGCCTGAGAATGTGCTGGATGCGTGCGCTCTTGGTTCGGGCGAGTCCGCCGGGGCGCAGCACCTGTTCCAGCTGCTTGCGCGGCGCGCGCATCACGGCATCCCAGGCAGGGTAGGCGGAGATCAGGGCTTCGTAGGCGCGGCCGCTGTTGATGTCGTTGGTGTTTTGCGACAAAATCGTCGCGATCAGGCCGCCGAGCGGGTCGCCCTGGCGCGGTGGCCTGGGTTCCCCATATGCCTGAACGAGCTTCTGGTCTATCCAGGCAACCAGCGAGCGCAGCCGGTTTCTCTCCGCATTACTCATCGCAGTTCTCCCCACGCAGGTTGCGCCTGATCTGATCTGTGCTCCATGATTGGCTGCGCGGCCCGGTTAATCCACTTTTGCCTCCGCCGGTTTCTCCGTATAATGGGCGCGGCACTCTCCGAGAGGACGGAGCCTTGCGCCATCGCGGCGAAGCCAGGGAGGAGGGGTCTTTATGTCACAGCAAGAGCTGACTGCGCAAGTTCTGCGGAGGGATGAAGGTCCGGGAAAGTTTGGAACATGTTGCATGGGCTGCGCGCTTTTTATGCTCGCAGCTCTGGTGATCATCGGGCTCCTGGCCGGCCTCGGATATTATCTGTTCACAAAGGGGCTGGAACAGACCAAGTCCCAGTTGGCTGCGGCATTGGATGAAGAGTACGGAAAATTAATTGAAGAAGATGCGATCCCAGACGAGCACCGGCCGCTTTTCGACGAATTGCATGCACTGGGCACAGATCCGGGCACGTCGAGCCTGGCTGTAATCATGTGTCTGGCGGCGGTACAATCCGCGTTCGATGATGGTCAATTGACCGAAGAAGAAGTCAGACACGTGACTGAGATCCGCGATTTTGTCAAAGCAAATCCTCAGGCTGGCATGAGGACCATATTCTCGTTTCTTGCGGAGCATCCCGAATTCAGGCAGATGTTCGAGGGCATCGAGGAGTCGCTGGGCGTGCCGTTGGAACCCGGCATGCCTGAGGATACGCTGGATTCCAGCGAGGCCGCTTCGGAAGCGATTCCGGGCGTTATACGGGAGGAACCGGCCGCGGCAGCGCCATGAATGCGCGTCCGCGCGGGAATGGATCCGCGGCGTCCATCTTTTAGAGGAGTCACACCATGGCATCAGTCGACAAATTGGCAATTGACGGCGGGCCCCGCGTGGCCGAGGAAGCATTTCCCGTTGGGTTTCTGGGTTCGGCGGAAATCGGAGAGCCTGAGATCGAAGCTGTGACGTCGGTGCTTCGCAACAAGACGGTGTTCCGTTTTCTCGACCCCGAGAATTCGTGGTGCGCGCGGCTTGAGACCAAGTTCAAGGGCCTGACCGGCCGGGAATATGCCCTCGCCGTCGGAGGCGGCACGGCCGCGCTTCTCTGCGGGCTTTCCGCCGTGGGCATCGGCGATGGCGACGAAGTCATCATCCCCGGTTACACCTATATTGCCACCGCCGCCGCGATCCTCCTGTGCGGCGCCGTGCCCGTCATCTGCGAAATCGATGAAACGCTGACTATGGACCCTGCGGATGTCGAGCGAAAGATCACGCCCCGCACCAAAGCCATCGTTCCCGTACATATGCGAGGCCTTCCCTGCGACATGAGCCGCCTCGTCTCTCTGGCCTGCAAACACAAGCTGCTCCTCGTAGAAGACGTTGCTCAAGCCTGCGGCGGCTCGTACAAAGGCCGTCCGCTAGGCTCGTTTGGCGAGGCGGGCTGTTTCAGCCTGCAGCAATACAAGGTGATTACCTCGGGCGAAGGCGGCATCGTCGTGACCGATAACCCGGACATATTCCAGCGCGCAGCGTTATACCATGATTCCGCCATGCTTTTCTGGCGGCCCGGAGAAACGCAGGTCCGCGCATTTCCCGGGACCAATTTCCGGATGAATGAGCTTGAAGGCGCGCTGGGGTGCACCCAGTTTGAACGCCTCGAAGGCATCCTGGCCCGCACCCGCAAGGTGAAGCGGGGCATCGTCGACCAACTGCAAAACGTTGAAGGAGTGCGTCTCGCTCCTGTCAACTGTCCGGAGGGAGATCTCGGCATCGCCGCCATCCTCCTCTGCGAGACCGGCCAACAAGCTCAACGTTTCGCCGCCGCCCTGAACGCGGAAGGCATCCCCGCCAGCAGCGTCTATGACAAAACCGTGCCAGACCGCCACATCTACTGTTACTGGGAGTATGTCATGGACAAGTCGTCCAGCGACCCGCACGGACGGCCGTGGACGTCACCCCTCCACGACCAGAGCCGGCGGTATACGCCCGACATGTGCCCCCAGACCCTCGACATACTCGGCCGGTCCATCCATATCGACATCACCCAGCGGTATGAGCAGAAGCATGTGGACTGGATCGTGGAGGCGGTCAAGAAGGTGGCGGCGGCGCTTGCCTGAAGCGGGCATCTACCTCAGAACTGCGGCGTTCGAATGAACGGATCGCATGCACGCGGCTGAGGTCCAGGGTGCGACACAAGGCTGGCGCTGTACCGTGCAGAAAGCCGGCTTAGAGTCTTCTGCGGCCTTCAGTCTGCAGCACTCGCCCCCGGCATCTCCAGCCCGAGGGTATGAACGAGCCGGGGCAGGGTCTCGCCGGCGGGACCTTGCAGGAAGACGTCGGTGATGGTCTCCGTGAAGCTGGTCCGCTCGATATTGGCCTCGATGATGCGCGCGCCGTTGCGTTTTGCCATATAGGGCAGGTCTGCGGCGGGGTAGACCTGGGCTGAGGTGCCGACAATGAGGACAGCGTCGCAGGTCTCGCCCCATTCCGCCGAGGCGCGCAGCGCTTCCTGCGGGATCAGTTCACCGAACATGACAATGCCGGGTTTCATGAGCCCGTTGCACACCGGGCAAAGAGGGGGCGTGTCGCTCATGGTCCGTATATCCATCGGACGCTCGGCGCCGCAGTCCAGACAGAACAGGTTTCGCGCGCTGCCGTGGTACTCGACCACCGATTTGCTTCCGGCCGCCTGATGCAGGGCGTCGATGTTCTGTGTCACGACTGCTTTCAGGTAACCATGGTTTTCGAGGGTTGCCAGGGCAAAATGCGCGGGATTGGGGCCGCATTCCGCGAAATCGATGGCCAGTTCCCGCCAGAACCGCCAGACTTTGGGCGGATTCGCAAGATAGGCGTCGATGGTGGCGTAGTGTTCGGGCGGATACTTCGACCAGATGCCCGTGGGGCTGCGGAAATCCGGGATGCCGCTTTCGACGGAGATGCCCGCGCCGGTCACCGCGATGCTGCGCCTGGATTCCCGCAGGATGGCCGCGGCGTGTTCATAAGACATTTCCATGGTTGCCTTGCCTCCCGGGCGAGGCGCCGATCAGGGCGCCGGCTCGATCCGCTCGAGGCCGCCCATATAAGGACGCAACGGCTCCGGCACAAGCACCGAGCCGTCCGCCTGCTGGTAGTTTTCAAGAACGGCGATGAGGGTCCGGCCCACTGCGAGCCCTGAACCGTTCAAAGTATGAACGAATTCGGGTTTCTTGTCCCGGCGGACCCGGATGTTCGCCCGGCGGGCCTGGAAGTCCGTGCAGTTTGAGCACGAGCTGATCTCGCGGTAGCAGCCCTGCCCGGGAAGCCACACTTCGATGTCGTAGGTCTTGGCTGCGCAGAAGCCCATATCGCCCGTCGACAGCGTCACCACCTGGTAGGGCAGTCCGAGGCGCTGCAGGATCACTTCCGCATGGCCGGTCAGCTTCTCCAGCTCATCCCACGACGTTTCCTGCGTGGTGAATTTGTACAGCTCGACTTTGTCGAACTGGTGCTGGCGCAGCATCCCCCGCGTATCCTTCCCGTAGGAGCCGGCCTCGCTCCGGAAACACGGCGTGTAGGCGACGCAATTGATCGGCAGCAGGGCCTCGTCGAGGAATTCGTCGCGGTACATGTTGGTTAACGGCACCTCCGCCGTGGGCACCAGCCACAAGTCGCGTTCCGCGAGTGTGAAGGCTTCTTCCGCAAATTTCGGCAACTGGCCCGAGCCTTCCATGGTCGCGCCGGACACTAGAAATGGCGGAAGGTATTCCGTATAGCCGTGCTCGCGCGTGTGGATGTCGAGCATGAAATTGATGAGGGCCCGTTCGAGCTGCGACCCTGCCCCGCGCAACAGCGAAAACCGCGCGCCGGAGATCTTGCCCGCCCGCTCGAGATCCAGAATGTTCAGTTTCGAGCCCAGTTCCACGTGGTCTTTCGGCTCGAAATCGAATTCGGCCGGTTCGCCCCAACGGCGTTCCAACCGGTTCGCGGACGCATCGGGGCCGATGGGCACGCTTTCGTGGGGCAGGTTGGGAATGACGAGCAGGGCCTGCCGCAGCGCCTCATCGGCTTCACGCGCTCGATCTTGAAGCTCCTTGGCCTTCTGGCTCACCTCGCGCATGGCCGCGATGGCGTCGGAGGCGTCTTCCTTCGCCTTTTTCTTCTTCGCGATCTCCTCGGAAGCGCGATTGAGCTCGGCGCGCAGCTTTTCGGCTTCGTGGATCAGTTCCCTGCGGGCTGCATCCGATGCGGCGAGCGCGTCCAGGTCGATATCCGCGCCGCGGTTGGCCAGGGCTGCCCGCAACTGGTCTTTGCTCTCGCGCACAAATTTGATATCTAGCATATCGGAATCCTCTGTTCCATTCCGTCCGTTCTCTTACTGGGATGCTGCACGCGCCCGGGTAAAGGAGCGGTTACCGGATGCTGCGGATCAACGCGAGCAAGCGGTCGAGCTCGTCGAGGTTGAAATACTCTATCTCGATCTTGCCCCGGGCCTTGTCGCTGGCCTTGAGGGCTACCTTCGTGCCCAGTTTGCGGCGCAGTTCGTCTTCGATGGCCGTGATATTCGGGTCTTTGGCAGGCGCAGCCTTCGTCGCCGTGTCTTTTCGGGCCGCCATCTTCTCGACCTGCCGCACGGAAAGCCCCTGGCTCACGCTTTTACGGCACGCGGCAAGCTGGCTCTGCGGTGAGTCGAGCGCCAGCAGGGCCCGGGCATGGCCCATGGTGATGCTTCCATCGGCTACCCGGCTCTGCACGACGTCAGGCAGGTTCAAGAGGCGCAGCGTGTTCGCCACCGTGGCCCGCTTTTTGCCCACCTGATCCGCCAGTTCTTCCTGGGTCCACTCATATTGCTCGACAAGTTGCCGGTATCCCCGCGCCAGCTCGATTGGATTGAGGTCCTCGCGCTGGATGTTTTCTATAAGGCCCAGCTTGAGCATGTCCGCATCCGAGACCTCGCGGCATACCGCCGGAATGGTCTCGAGATCAGCCATGACGGCGGCGCGCACCCGGCGCTCCCCGCTGACCAGTTCGTATCCATCGTCCGTCTTGCGCACGATGACCGGTTCCTGAACACCGTCACGCCGGATCGATTCACTCAACTCCTCGAGCGTTTCTTCATTGAAGGTCATGCGGGGCTGTTTGGGGTTGGGTTTCAGATCGCGCGGGTTCAGCTGCAGCAGACGCGGCCCGGCCGGCTCATCCGGCTGTATCGCCAGATCGTCGGACCGGTCTTCTTCGATGACACTGCTCGAAATGAGGGCGCCCAGGCCTCTGCCCAGGCCTTTCTTTTTCTTAGCCACGCGATACCACCTCTCGAGCAAGGGCGAGATAGGCCCGTGCCCCCACCGATTTCAAATCATAAAAAATGACGGGTTTACCAAAACTGGGCGCTTCGCTCAGCGTCACATTGCGCGGAATGATGGTCTGGTATACGCGCTCGCCCAGGTGTGCCCGCACGTCTGCAACCACTTGATTTGCGAGGTTCGTGTGCTGATACATGGTAAGCAACACGCCATGCAGCTTCAATCGCGGGTTGAGATTATCCCGGATGAGTTTCACCGTCTGCAGCAATTCGCTCAGGCCCTCCAGCGCGTAATACTCGCACTGGAGGGTGATCAGGATGCTGTCCGCGGCACTCAGGCCGTTGACTGTAAGCAGGCTCAACGACGGGGGACAGTCGATGAACACATAATCATAGCGCTCGCGAAGCGGTTCCAGGGCGTCATGGAGCCGGAATTCGCGCCGCTCCTCGTTCACCAGCTCCACTTCTGCGCCGACCAGTTCCCGCGTCGCGGGAACCAGGTGCAGGCGGTCCATCAGCGTCTTCTGCCGAATGCCACCCAACGGTGCGCCGTTGACCAGGGCATCGTAGAGCGTGTTCGCGAGCTCATTCTTGTTGATGCCGAGCCCGCTCGTGGCGTTGCCTTGAGGGTCCAGGTCGATAAGGAGCACCCTCTTGCCGGCAGCGGCCAGACAGGCCGACAGATTGATGGCCGTAGTGGTCTTGCCCACTCCGCCTTTTTGGTTTGCAACGGCAATAACTCGAGCCATGCGGCCCTTCTCCAAACCTGTAACGCAACTCGACGTACCATGCCTGCTCAGGGGAGCCGCGGGAGATTCCGCTTCGGGCCGGCCCTGCGCCGGGCGCCTGCCCTATCTTTTTTTGTCAGAGCAACTTATGGCCTTCGAAGCTATGCCGGAGCGCACCCCCAGAGAACCCGTATCATACGGGCGGGCACTGCTTAAGTCAATTTGGCGGCGTGCGGGCGGCGCCGAAAAGGCTCCTCAACGAGCTGCAATGGGCGGGTTTGAACGAGACAGTGGAGTGACCACTATGCCTTCAGTGCGCCCGCGGTGATCCCCTTCATGAAGACCCGCGTGGTGAGCAGGAAAAGGATGCCCAGGGGGATGGCGGAGACGGTATAGCCGGCGAACATGCGCCCGTACTGGCCACCGACCCGAGTGTTGTAACGCAGCATGCCGACGGTCAGGACCATGACGTCTTCGCTCGATGTCGTGACAAGCGGCCACATGAACTGGTTCCACACGCTGAGGGCGCTGACGATGGCGACGACGCCGAGCACGGGTTTGGCGAGGGGGAGACCGACGTGCCAGAGCTGGCGCAGCAGCCCGGCGCCGTCGACCTGGGCCGCCTCGAACAAATCGTTGTCGATCTGGCTGAAAAAGCCGCGCAAGAGGTAGATCCCGAGGATCTGTCCGCCGGAAATGTACGGGAGTATCATCACCGCGTATGAATCCAGCAGCCGCAGCTGTTTGACCCAGAGAAACGACGGCACGAGCAGCAGCACGCCCGGGATCATCATCATGGCGATCATGCCGTAATAAATGTATTCGCGCCCCAAAAACCGGTACCGCGCAAACAGGAAGCCGGCGATCGCGCCGAAGACCAGGATGCCCGAGATGCTCACGGCCGTCACGAAAATGCTGTTGGCGATGTAGGCCTGCATGTCGGCCAGGGCACCCGTATAGTTCTCAAGATGGACCGGCCATGCGGGCAGCCAGAACGTATGATAAAACTGATGGGTATCCTTGAACGACGTCATGACCATGAACCCGAAGGGAAAGAACGTCAAAAGCAGAATGAGTGCGAGAGCCGCTCTCCACAGCACGCCCACAAGCTGGCGCGTCCGTTTCTCCGTCGATGCCGCTCTCATGGCTCAGACCTCCGGCTCGTAGTCTTCAGTTCGTATGAAGCGGTTTAAACTCAGCGTGAACGCCAGCAGAAACAGCAGCATGAGCAGGCCAATGGCGCAGGCCAGTCCCATGCGCTGATAGCTGAATCCGTTCAAATACATATACAGACCCGGCACTGTGGTCTCATAGCCCGGCCCGCCATCCATCGTGAGAATGTAAATGGATTCAAAGCCGTTCACCACGCCGATCATCGTCATCACCACCAGCAGCTTCACTTGCTGCAGTATCAGCGGGATGTGCATGCGCAGGATGCGGCCCGGCGCGCTCAACCCGTCGAGTTCGGCGGCCTCAAGCACGCTGCCCGGAATGTTGGTGAGTCCGGCGTAATAGATGAGCACGTTAAAGCCTCCCGCGAATGGAAATCCCACGAAAGCCACGGCCCACAACGCCGTTTTGGGATCCGACAGCCAGCCGCGCACCCAGTCGTGAAGATGAAGTCGCACCAGAAGCTCCGTCAGGATGCCCGCATCGGAATAGATGTAGCTCCACAACATGAACGTGACGACCCCGGGCACGATCATCGGCAGAACGACCGCCACGCGGCAGAAATACCGCCAGCGCTCCGATTTCAGATGAAAAATCATCTCCGCCACCACAAACGGCACCGTGAGATGCGTTGCAAACGCAAAGATGCCCAGTTTGGCCACATTGACGATGCTTTTGTGAAAGACCGGATCACCTG
>DAOSJS010000015.1:0-26261 GCA_035367355.1 Candidatus Hydrogenedentota bacterium | reverse complement strand
GGGACAAGCCCCGTGTGAAACATGCCGCGGTCAAGTGCGCCGAAATGAAATTCGCCGATGATGATGGGCGCGCTCAGCGCGTTGGCGCCCGTCCAGCGGCTGCAATCGATCCGGGTCTGGTAGAGATTAAAGCTGACGATGTCGCACACGTCATCCGCTGCTTCGACCACCGTGCGGGGCGCGGTAGAAAACCGGCAGCCGAGGTAGAGCTGGTTGGGCGCGTGGCGTTTGATCACATCGTTGATCGCGTGGAAGTAGCGCAGGGCAAACGCACGCACAAACTCATCGAGATCGGCCGTGCAGGCAGCATTGGGTTCTTCAGGCGCGCGGAGGGCAACCCAGTCCGTGGCGGACGTCTCCCAGGCGGCATTGAGCGCATCGATCGTGCCGTATTTGTCCGTCAGCATGGCGATCTGCGCCTGCCGGCAGGGTTGCTCCGGAGGGCTGCTCAGCGACCCCTGTTCGACGGCTTCCCAGGCAAGTTCGTTGTCGACAAAATAGCCGATGCAGCGGGGATTGTCTTTGCAGGCCTGAAGCGTGCCCCGCAGGGATGACTCAACTTTCTCCGGAAACTCGGGGTCGAAGGGATCAGTCATTTTAGCCCAGTACCCGCCGCCGCCTTCGACACGCCTCACGTTATGGATGGCGCCGCTGATCACAAACGGCAGGGGGCTGTTATCGAGAACGTCGCTCTGAGACCAGTTCCCGACGGTGTTGAAGCCCCAGGACTTCAGCCGGGCGTAGCTGGTTTCGCGCCAGCGTTTCTCCCAGGATTCGCCGTATTTGCGCATGAGATTGGCCCGGTAGAAGTCGAATGTCCTGCCTTTCCCGCCGATGACGTCGGCGCCGCTGTGGGCGTTGTCGACCCGGTGGTAACAGGAGCCGAATTGCGGATGGTCTTCCGGGGGAAGGCCTTCGAACCACTCGTCGCGGCCTTCCACGAAGGTGGGGTTCCAGGTGCTCACGCAATCCATGCCGGTGGAGAAGAACAGATGGCCCGTGGGGGTGATCAGCCACCACGTGCCGTCGATCTGCTCGGTGCGAAACCATCCAGTAGCTTCCCGCTGAGGCCCCGCGGCCCAGCCGCCGAATTCGTCCCACTGCGGTATTTCGGCGCTCAGATCGGCCGCTTCCGCCTCGATCTGCTGCGGCCATTCCCGGGCGTCATGGAGTTTGCCGGGCCAGTCGGCATGCTGGTACTGGCCGAATTCGTCAATAAACGGGAAGGAAATTGCTTCGCCAATGGGGACAGAGGTCCGTATCAGGCGGAAGTTCGACAAAAAGAGCTGGTGCGGACGTTCCGGAAGCGGCAGAAAGAGCTGAAACGCCGTAATGCGGGAAGGGTCGATGCCTTTGCCGGTCCCCACGGGGCCAAAGAGGGGAATGCCGCGCATGCCCCAGAAACGGTCCGTATCAGCAGACGGCAGCGGGGCAAAGACCGGGGTCCATTTCCCCGGCAGGGCGAGCGCGTTGATGGTGATGCAGTCGTGAAGACCGTCGGCGCCCGCGTTGTCGATCCGCATGGCCACCTGAACCGGCGTGGATTCGGGATTGTAGACATCTATGGCGACACCGAGCGCGCCGCTCCAGTCCCACGGGCTGTCCGGCGCCTTGAAATAGACGTTCGGCCAGTCCGCCTTTTGAAACGAGACGTCCATTAATGGTGTCTCGTCGTACACGGCCAGTTTGGCCGTTGTATGATTCTGGATGAGGAAAGCGGGGAGTTCCTGCTCCAGGGAAAACAGGGGAAGAAGGACCGCATCGGGCGGTACGCCCGGGATGGCTGCGGCCAATACCAGCGACGTCAGTCCAATAACAAGACTGCTGCACATGAACTCGTTCCTCCTGTGCCGGCTCTGGCATCTCCGGCTCTATTGTTCGTATTACACATCAAGGCGCGCGCCGCGCTCCGTGACGGTTTTGCGGATGAGGCTGTAATCGAGGTCGCGCGGGTCGCACCCGGCCTCGACGGCCATCGCGGCGGCAATACCGGCAGCCTGGCCCATCATCGAGCAGGTGGTCATGACGCGAGCCGACGACAGGGCCAACTGGTCGGCTGAGAAACAGCGCCCCGCGCCCAGCAGGTTTTTCGCGCCGCGAGGCAGCAGCGACCGGAAAGGTATCTGGTAGGGCGGCACCCAGCGCTCCTCTTCCGGCAGGATGTAGGTGCGCTTTTCATCGTCAGGCTTGTGTCCGTCGAGGTAGAACACGCCTCGTGCGATGGCATCGTCGAATTTCCGCCCTGCGCGCAGGTCTTCGAGCTGGAGCACGTAATCGCCCAGCATGCGGCGGCCCTCGCGAATGCCGATGCGCGGAGAGCAGTGATCCAGCAGCCAGGGCCGTTTCTCGACGCGCTGGTAATAGTCGAGGACCTCCATCATCCGGCGGCGGGCGTGGATCTCCGCGGCAGTGAGCGACTCCGTGTCGCTTGCATCAAACATGGGGATTTTCAGTTTCAGGGCGTTTGCGCGCGGGCCGTTGGGCCAGATGCTGAGCATCGGCAGCTCGTCCTTCGTGCGGACCGGGTGAAACCATCCGTCCGGCAGTTGAGGCCGCGCGTCTTCGTCATCGACGTGGCGCACGAAATACATCATCGACATCGGGAGCGAATATCCGTCCTCAGGCCGCCCTTTCACCGTATCGAATCCCGCCATGCTTACGAGCTGGGCTTCGCCGGTGCAATCGATGAATTGCCTTGCGCGCAGCGCCTCCGGGCCGGATGTGCCGCAGACCACGCATTCCGAAACGCGGCCGCGTTTTTCCAGCGCATCCACGAAACCGGTATGCAGCAGCAGTCTCACGTTACGCCGCAGAAGGAGTTCCTGCAATACGATGGCCAGGATCTCGTGATCGAAGACCCGGGCTTCTCTCTCTTCGTAGGGCTGGTAGGGCGCGATGGCATTCCACGCCTCCAGGCCGGCGATGATGGCGTCGAACGCCTCGCCCTGCCCGGAGGTCTCGCCGCAGAAGGAAGCGACCCCGCCGATTGTGGCGTTGCCGCCGCAGACCGCAAACCGTTCGACCAGCATGACGCTTGCGCCGGAGCGTGCAGCGGCCAGCGCGGCGCACACGCCGGCGATGCCTCCGCCGATCACCGCCACGTCGGCCTCGTAGCGCAGAGGTACCTTTCGGCTCCAGGCGATCTCCGGGTGTTTTGTCTGAATCTGGGGCGCCGCACCGGCTGGAACCGCGAGCATCGCCGCGTTGATGCCCGCCGTCTTGAAAAAATCCCGGCGTGACGAATACATGATTTCCTCCAGAAGCGGCGCGCCCGGGCCGCTGTCGTTTTCCGCAGTATAGCAACTGCCTGCATCGCGGCGGCAAACTGGAACAACCGCAGGCTCAGGCTCGGACTTGCCCTCGCCAGTCTCCCGCCTGGCGTTACTCCCGCGGCGCTTCAGCGGCCGAATTTACGCGAGGGCCGTGTATTCGTGCAACAGGCGGAGATACACGCGATACTGATCGAGGGATACGCCGGGCGGCGTCTGGTGGTCAACGCTCGGGATGAATCCGCCGCTTTTCATCAGCGGGACCAGGCGCTCGAACTCGCCGCGCATGGCCTGCTCTCCCGAAGGCATGACCATCTTGTCGTAGTGGCCGATCAGGACAAAATCGGGACAAAGCTGCCGAATCGCGGCGCCGTCGACCCCGGCCTGGCGCTCCAGCGGCAGCACGCCGTCGATGCCCGCCCGTTTCAACCAGGGCGTCATCAGCGTCACATCGCCGTCGGTGTCTACAATGGTGAGGATATTCTGCTCCTTGACCCGGGCCAGCAGGCGGCGGTAATACGGCGCGACGAACTCCTCGAACAGTGCCTCGCCGATCATGGGCCCGTTGTTGAACGACATGTCTTCGGCAAGGGTCAGAAACGAAGGCACGCAGACTTTCTCAACCTGGTCGAGCACGTCAAGATTGAAGCGCAGCAGGTCTTCATTCATGCGGTGGATGAGCTCGGGCTGCTCAATGAACGCATACATGAGTTTCATGAAGCCCATCAGGGTCCGGGGCAGCCAGAAAAACCCTTCGAGCGTTATCCAGACCACCACGTCGCCCCGTGCCTGGCGCGCGGCCCACGGCCGCATCGATTCGATGGCGGCCGTGTGGTCCGGGTACAGATACGGCAGGAACCGCCGGTAGTCATCCATCCCCGACACGCCGCCGTCGATACCGGGGTGCAGTTTCTCGATGCCTGGCCGGCGGGGGCTGAACCAGAACTGTTTATACGGGTCGAGTCCAAAATAGTCGTGGATTTCGAAGACATCCGTCAGATCAGCGGGCAATCCCTCGCCGTGCCAGCGGTCGATGGTCTTGTCCCACCACGTCGCCCACTCCCAGCGGGGCAGGCGGTCGACGGCCTGACAGTTCATCACGGCGCGGAACCGCTCAACGTGATTCATGCGTGTGGTCATGGACTGGACTCCTTGCAGCTCAGCGGCCCTGAGGGTAGCGTATCGGGCAGAGATTCCACAATCCGCCCCGGACGCGGTTGCTGCAGCGTTCGGCGTCGCCTATACTGATGCTCCGTGCTGAGGCCGGAGAAGGAGCGATCTGTGCGCAAAGCGCTTGGGTATAGCGTGCTCGGACTGGCGTTCGGGCTGGTGCTGCTTGCAGGAATCGGCTGCGAGGGCGGCGGTCTGGCCATCCAGATGCCCGCCCCGGATTCAGGCGATCAACCCGGCGGCGGAGGCGGGGGAGGCGGCGATAACGGCGGCGGAGGAGGCGGGGGCGGTGATGCCGGCGACACGCGGTTTGCCGGGAACTGGCTCGCCACGTTCAGCGACGACCGCACCACCGCCAGCGCGCCATACGGCCAAATCCAATACGCCATTCTTCTCAATATCCGCCAGCGCGGCACGGGGATTTCCGGAAACGGCACGTTGTTTCGTGTGTTTCGCGAGGGACCAACAGCTTCGAACCGCATCGCGGTGCAGATGTCCGGCACGACGTCCGGCGACGACGCCACGTTTACCCTGCGTTCCGGCGCCGGCGGCCTGGATCGCGAGCAGACGTGGTATGTGCGCCTTGGTATGGATCGCATGGCGGGCATGTATCTGACCGCCGACAATGCAGGAACCCTGTCGCGTTCAGGACATGCCCTGTGGCACAAGGCAACCTCGAACGCCCGCACGGACGTCCCCTGGGCGGCGGCTTATACCGACGAATTCGGCATAGCGGGGTTCCCGCAACGGTCGCGCACGGTTTCCGTAACCCCCATTGTTGAGCAGACCACGCTCCGGGGCAGCGGAACCATGTATGAACACGTGAGTCTGGCGCCCGAACTCAATTTCGACCTGGTGCGCGGAGGGGTATCGGGCTCGGAGATCGGATTTACGTTTGGCGGGCTGGATCTCATCGAGAACGAGGTGGATTGGTTCGGGTTTTTCGGTGGGAACATCATGGTCACCGCCTACGGCCAGTTTGATGCGTCCGATGCATTGATCCGATCCGGCCATACGGTCTGGGTGCCCGCTCCCGAACGCGAATTGACGGCCATCACGGGGGCGTGGGCGGGCTCGTTCCGCGATCGCACGGTGGAGAAATCCAATGTGCCCGGCGATTTCACGGCCGTGTTCCACCTCACCGCAAATGACGGCGGCGCGGTGACCGGCTATGCGCTCATGCGGAATGAAGCCGACGACAGTCCCGACTTCCAGCGCTACAACATCGACAACGGCAGCATCATCGGCACGCAGGTTCAGCTTTCCATGAGCCGCCTGGCGGGCTCATTTTTCTGGGACCTGCGCCTCTGCCAGGACCGGCTGGTGGGGTCGTACCAGCGTTTTGCCGGCAGCCAGAACCGGCTCGTGGGCACGGGACACGCCGAATTCCGCACCATGACCAGTGCGGGAGTGCTTCGGGGCACGTGGGCATCAGCCTACGTCGACACATACGGGGCGGCGCATCCCGAACAGTCTCAGCTGGCCGTTGTCACCGTGGCCAACCAGGCGTCTGCGGGCGCGTCGTTCAGCGGGTATGGCGCCCTGCGCTTCGCGGGGGAGTCCCGCCGGCGGCTGTTCAATGTCGCGGGCGAAGCGGCCTCAGGCGACATCGTGTGGGAATGGCGCGGCGCCGATCTGTTCGGGAGGACGGTCTGGCATTTGCGCCGCTGCAACAACCTGTTGTATGGCACATATACCAACTATACATCCGGTGGTGCGATCGAGTCCCACGGCAGCGGTGTGTGGATCAAATCCACCTTCAGCAGCTCTTTCGAGCAATAGCCCCGGTTTGCACTTTACGGCGCGCCGGTTCGTGCTAGACTGAAACGGTCAGGAACCAGCCCATCTATCCAGAGGCGTGTCCCAGGGACTGTTTTCAAGGTGCGAAGGGAGGCAGTCATGCGGGAGCAAAAACTGAAGGAGCTGCTGGACCGGGAAGGCATCAGGTACGTCACCATCAGCCATTCCACGGCCTACACTGCTCAGGAGGTGGCGGCGTCGGCTCACGTTTCGGGCAGGGAAATGGCCAAGACCGTCATGGTGAGACTGGACGATGAGATGGCGATGGTCGTCCTGCCCGCCAGCCGCAAGCTCGATTTCGCCAGGCTGAAAGAGAGCCTGGGCGCGCACAACGTCGAACTTGCTGCCGAGGACGAGTTTCGCGGCTTGTTTCCCGGATGCGACGCGGGGGCGATGCCGCCGTTCGGCAATCTCTACGGCGTGAAGGTCTACATCGACGAGAACCTGAGCGCCGAAGACCGTATTGCCTTCAACGCGGGCTCGCATACCGAGGTGATCCGGATGCCGTACCGGGATTTTGCCCGGCTGGTCAACCCCAGAGTGCTGTCCATCGCCCGCTAGACTCCGGGAGCGCCCGCTGCGCATTTCACCGGAGCGGGCGCGGGTCTACCGTTTGTCTGGGGGCTGGCTCGCAAGCAGGGTGAGCGCTTCCCGAACTCGCGTGGCCTGGATCGCATCAGCAATAAGATAGCGATGATTGCCGTCGGGGCTTTCCTCAAATGTGGACAAGCCTTTGTCATCGTAGCGTATGCGGCCGGGATTGGACAGGGTGAAATAGCCGCGCTCTGGCCGGACGGCCCACAGCACGCTTGTCAGATCCCAGGTCGGGCGCTCGTGGGGCGTGGGGTTGTACAACTGGTACGCCTCTGCCAGCGGATGATGTGCGGCGTAGCTGAAATCCTGCTCGATGCTCTCCGCGGGATAGGTGATCGCCAGGCCAATCTCGTAGCCGCTGCACACAATGGGTGTCGGCCAGTTGTCCACCAGTTTTTGCGCGGCAGGAATATCCATCACCACGTTGTACTCCGGGTGTTCCTCGCCGTGGATCAGCTCGAACGCGCCCGCCATGATGGACAATACGCGGACCTTTGCCGCCGCCAGGTCGAGGCCGTTGAGCGGCGAAATCTCGTCCGGAGGCGTATCGAGAAGCGCCGCGAGATTGGTCGAGAACCCCACCTGGACAATCGCGACGGAGTGGTCGGGCTGGGCCGCGAGCACCTGCCGCAGCACCGTCACGGCGTCCGGTGCATCATTTCCGCTCTGGAGGTCGTGGGGGTAGCGCAAGACCCCGTTGTCTTCCATGCGGGTAAGGCTGAGGAATTTGCTGTCCTGTGTTGTGATGCCGCTGTGCGTCACTCCAATGGGGATGCCGCCGCGACCGTAAAACGTATTGATCGCGTCTACGAGCGGTGCGCACCTTTCGTGATCCTTGGTGAGGGTGACGGCGAGGAGCTCGCATTCCCCCCGGCTTTGGAGCGCGTGGATTACGCCCAGGGCGAGCGCGTCGTCGACGTCGTTGCCGATGTCGGTGTCAAAGATGAGTTTGACGGGCTCGGCCGGCTTCAGATTGACCCGTTCCGGGGGCATTTCCGTCGCCGCGTTCCAGATCATCGAGAGCACACATGCGCACCGCAACATACGCCACCTCCTTCGATATCAGGCACGAATCCGGGGATTACGCGACACACAGGCGCCTCGCGCAAGCCTCAAACATACTGTCCCGTGGCCGGCGAATCAAGGTTCTCCCTGAGATACCGGCGCGGGCGCTTCCACGACGGGTTCTTTGACGGGGAAAAACACTCGAAACGTGGTGCCGCTGCCGGGAGTACTGTCGACTTTGATGGCGCCGTAATGTCCACGCACGATGCCGAGCACGGCGGCCAGGCCCAGGCCGCGCCCGGTAAATTTGGTGGTATAGAACGGGTCGAAAATGCGGGACACGGCACTTTCGCTCATGCCGGCGCCGGTATCGGTCACGTCGAGATAGACATAATGGCCCTCGGGCTGGTTTTCATGCAGCCAGGTTGCGGCGAGGTCCGCGTGGGTGCAGAATACCGCGCCCGTGGCGATCGTGATCAACCCGCCCGTCTGATCGATCGCTTCCGACGCATTAATGGCGAGATTCATGATCAATTGGCTGATTTGTGAGGGATCGCCCTCGAAAACCGGCACGCGCCGGGCCAGGTTGAAACGGAGCCGGCAGGTATCTGCAATCGACGTCTGGATCAGCTGCGCCATTTCCATGATGAACGTGTTGAGTTCAATGAGCTCGAGCGCCGCCTTGCCACGGCCGGAGTAGGCCAGCATCTGGCGGGAGAGTTCGATGGCCTTGCGCGCGGCGCCGGCGATCTCTTTCAGATACGGGCGTGCGCCGGCGGCCTGTGAAAGCCCCGAAATGGCCATCTCGGCGTTGCCCGCAATGATCGCCAGGATATTGTTGAAGTCGTGTGCGATGCCCCCGGCTACAGTTACGAGGCTCTCGAGCTTCTGCGCCTGGCGAACCTGCGCCTCGAGTGCCAGCTGCTGCGTCACGTCCCGTTTTACCGACACGTAGCCCATAAGCGCGCCACGGTAATCAAAGATGGGCGAGATGGTGGCATCTTCCTGAATGAGCGTCCCGTCTTTTCTGCGGTTGGTCAGGGTTCCCTGCCAGACCTTACCCTCGAGCAATGCCGCCCACATGGTTTCGTAATACGCCTGGCTGTGCGCGCCGCTCTTGAGAATGCGCGGATTCTGGCCTACGGCTTCATTTCGTGAATATCCCGTGATCCGTTCAAAGGCGGGGTTGACGTACACGATGATGCCCTGAGAATCCGCGATCACAATATCTTCCGCCGCATGTTCAATCGCAGTGAACAGGCGCCGTTGCCCCAGCTCCGCCAGCCGGCGATCGGTGACGTCCCGCAAAATCATGACGCTGCCCACAGGGGTTCCCCAGCGCGAGCGAATGGGCGAGAGCGCGGCCTCCAGATACCGCGTCGCACCGTCATTCATCTGCACCTGGGTCTCAACGTCCTTGCCCGGATGCATTGATGCGTCGAAGAGCGCCTGTGAAAACGTTAAAAAGTCCGTTACCGGCCTCCCCAGGATCGCTGATTCGCTTTTGCCCAGCATCGCCCGGGCCGCTTCATTCAGGTCGAGGATCTGATGGCCCAGGTCAAACACGATCACGCCGTCTTTCATGCTTTCGATGACCTGGTTCCTGGCCACGGGCACCGGCGGCAGCAACAAGCCATAGCGGAGGAAGTTCCACCCGATCACGAGCGCCGCGAATCCAAACGACAACGGCGTCAAGTCCATGTGGGGAATCGGACTGAAACCAATCTGAAACACGATATTGGCGGCGAGCGGCGTGAGCGTGCCGAGCAGGAGGAACAGCGTCTGCCTGCGATAGATGCGGTGCGAACGTACCGCCGCACGCACGAGAATGATCGTGCCGGCGAGAATGAACGTGTACGCGTACGCCAGCAGCAGCCAATACAGCGGTCCCCGCTCCATGGCCAGTGTCATGACAGGCGCCCGGGTTTCAAGCCGCAGCGAACTCCAGATGAGGTGGTGCCGTTCGTTCGTCCAGACCAGGGCCACGTTCACGATCGGGAACACGATGAACGCCTTGAAATACCAGGGCAGGCGGCGGTTGCGCCCCTGCGAAAACTGGAAGGCGAAAACAAGCCAGGCCAGCGGGATGACCGCGATCCCGACGTGGCGGATGCGACTCCAGAGCAGCCGGCCCGCGATGGTCTGGCAGCCCAGCTCGGCACCTTCGCCGACCGTCCACACGCACGCTGCAATCATCAGGATCATCAGCGTGATCGCGCCGTATTGACTGCGCTGGCGCCAGAGGACCGCCGCAAATACTGCCGCGATGCCGGACGTCGCCAGCAACGGTAGAGCAAAAAGATGAAACTGCCAACCGGGCATCGACCTGCAATCCTCCACCAGCCCCCGGACAGGAGCCTGGTCTATCACGCCCTGCAAACCGTGCGGCCGCGCCAACGTGCGGTGCGCGCGCGCTGGCGCCGTCAACGCGCGAGCGCGTCATGGACGCGCCGCAGCAGGGTCTCCGAACGAAAAGGCTTCCGCAGCAAGTCCGGCTGGCCGGCCGGCAGATGGCCTTTGTCCAGTACGTCAAAACTGTATCCACTCATCAACAGAACGCGGGTATTGGAAAACCGCGCCTGGATCTCCGTATACACATCGCCGCCACTTCGCCGCGGCATGACCACATCGAGAATCACCAGGTCGATGTCGCGGGCATGCTCGATGATGGCAGCCAGGGCCTCATCTCCGTCGCGCGCGAGGAGGACACGGTATCCGGCGCGTTTCAGGACACGTTCAGCAAGATTCCGCACCTGTTCATCGTCTTCGGCCACGAGGATGGTCTCGTTATTCCCCCGCTGCGCCTCTTCACTTGTCCCGTGGCGCAGTTCAAGCGCCTCCCTTCCGGGTTCATACACGGGAAAATACACACGGAACACAGCACCCTGGCCGGGCCGGCTCTCGAGATCCAGAAATCCCAGATGGCGCGTCACAATCGCGTACACGGTGGCGAGGCCCAGCCCCGTGCCCTCCCCAACGCCTTTCGTGGTAAAAAATGGTTCGAAGAGATGCTCCACGATATCCGGGTGAACTCCCGACCCCGAATCGGCCACGCTGAGCACCACGTAACGGCCCGGCTGGGTCTCCATGAAACGCGACGTAAAACCCTCGTCTATCTCGCGGCGTTCGACTTCGAGCTCCAGACGCCCCCCCTGGGGCATGGCATCCCGCGCATTCACGCAGAGATTCAGGATCACCTGCTCAACCTGGCCCTGATCGGCGAAGATCGTGACATCGCCCGGTCCCGGCTCAAACACCATTTCGATGTGCTCGCCGATCAGGCGCCGGATCATCTTGATCAGACCACTCACCACCTCATTGAGGTCCAGCGGGGTCTGTTCGAGTTTTTCGCTCCGCGCGAAGGTGAGCAACTGCCGCACGAGGGTGGTGGCCCGTTCAGCCGCGCGGTCCACTTCCTCCAGGCCGCTTTGTTCCGGAGACCCCTGCGGGACTTCATTGACGATCAGCTCGATATTTCCGCGGATGACCTGGAGCAGGTTGTTGAAGTCGTGCGCGATACCTCCCGCGAGCTGGCCAACGGCCTCCATTTTCTGTGCCTGCCGCAGTTGGTCCTCCAGGATCCGCCGGGCCATCTCATTCTGTTTGCGTTCGGTGATGTCGCGCAAGATCTCGATAACGGCGCTGGGCCGGCCTTCCGTATCATGGGCGGCGACACCGGCCGTGCACCAGAAATGGCGCAGCTTCCCGTGTATATCGAGGATCTGGGTTTCACTGTCGTGCACCTGGCCCGTGCTGAGCGCCCGGAAAACCGGACAATGTTCGCAGGGAAGCTGGGTGCAATCGAAAACTTCGCGGCATTCTTTTCCGACGAGTGCCTCGCCGAACGCGGCTTTCGCATGGCCGTTGGCCCACGTGACGATGCGCTCGCGGTTCATCATCAGCAGCGGATCGGTGATGGAGCTGATGATCCCCTGCGCACGCTCTTCGCTCGTGCGCACGGCCTCGTTGGCGGTCGACAGCGCGGCGGTGCGCTGGCTCACGGCGCGCGAGAGCCGGTAGTTCCAGAAGAGGACCAGCAGCAGGAGCGCCAACACGCCGAGCGCCAGTTTCCACACCAGGGAAAACGGAAACCCCGGGTCGTACCGGAGTGATACCCATTTCTGATAGATGGCGTGGCGCCGTGGCGGAGGGATTGCGGCAAACGCCTTGCGCACCGACGATACCAGCAGCGGCGCCGAGGCGCGTATCGCGATGCGCTGTTCGTACACATACGGCGTTTCACCCACCACCTTGATGTTGGAAAATCCCTGCCGGCTGAGATAATGACTCGCTGTGACGATGGGGGCTGCGAACACCGACACGTCCTTGCGCTGCAGCATATCCAGGGCTTCCACAACCGAATCCGCGTGTACGATCGTGATTTGCGGGTGCTCCTGCTGGATGAGAGCCTCGATGGCATGACTGCGCACGACGACGATGCGTTGCCCGTACAGCTCGCGCAGGCTGCCCACGTAGGCCAGCTCATCGCGCGCGAAGAGCATGACGGGAAAGGACAGGTACGGTTCCGTAAACTCGAAATGGCGGGTGCGCTTTTCCGTGCGCGCGATAGCGGTGAAGAGATCGACTTGCCCCGCGCGGCCCAGTTTCTCAAGATCCTGCCAGCTGTGGTTTCGGAGAAACACGACCTCGAGACCGAGCATTTCCGCGATTTCGTGCAGATAATCGATGGCAATTCCCTGAAATTGACCGGTATCGTCCAGAAATTCGATGGGAGCCCACTGGCTGTCGGAAGCCACGTGGATCACGGGGTTCTCCTGAAGCCAGGCCCGCTCTTCCTCGGTGAGCGCCAGTTGGAACACGGAGTCGCCGGGTGAAAAGCGGGGCAGCTCGATGCCGAGCCAGCGCAACTCGATCGCCCGGCGATCGCTGTCCGTGATCGAATCCACCGCCTTGTTCAATACAGACAGCATGACGGCATCGTCGTTCCGTATGCCGATACGCGCATAGCCCACGGGAGGAGCCGAATAGACCAGGGCCAGCTTCAGGTTTGTCAGAAATCGCGCTGAAATGGAATCGTAGAGCACGGCAAGGTCGCCAAAAGCGCCGCCCACCTTGCCCTCAATCAGCAGGTCGATGCCTGAATCGGTATCATCGGTCTCGTGGATCAGCACATCGGGAAAGCCTTCCCGCAACGCGGCCAGCTGCGACGAATTGCGCACTGCTGCCACGGCGCGCCCCGCAAACTCGTCGAGGGAAGAAATTGCGGGTTCGTCGCGCCGCGTGAGCAGGGCCTGCGGGTACACCGCATACACGTCGGTGAAATTGAGGTAGGGGCGCCGCTCCTCCAACAGGTCCGCGTTGACGACCCCATCTACTTTATGGAGCAGTGCTTTGCCCAGCGCCTCCGGCCAGGGGGCGCCTTCCAGGCGTATCTCGATGCCCAGGCGCGCTTCAAGCAGCCGAACGTAATCGACGTTGATGCCGGCCAGCTCGCCGTGTTCGTTCCGGTAGCTCTTGGGCTGGTGATCGTTGTCGATCGAAAAGACGAGCACGGGATGTTCGTCGAGCCAGGCCCGTTCCTCCGGCGTAAGCGTATCCAGCAGCGGCGGCACGGTGGGTTCGTTCACCGCAACCGCGGCTCCGCTCACAGCGCTGGCGGACGCGAGCAGGGCGCACAGCACGGCCGTTCCACCCAGCGCTGCCGGTAAAAGGGCGTTTCTCAGGATGCGCATCAGACGCATGAATTCGAGTCTCTTGCTGCCGAACATCGAACCAAAATTGACACCACCCTTCATTATAGCCTTCCAGCCTGCGGGCGCAACCGGCGGCGGCGTGCGGCAGCATGGCGAATCGTCCGGGGATGGCTTCTCGCGTCCGCCGTGCTTGCACGGGAACCGGGCCTGGCCGTAGACTGGCCCTTGGCCGTGAGCGTTGTTTTGGCGAGGCAACGGAGAGCCGCAATGCTGAGTTTACACTTTCTGGCGGGAGTCTTGGCGGCTCTGGCTGCTGTCGTGGCGGCGGACGAGCCAAGCTCGATTGAATTGAACGGGGCCGTGTACGGCGCGACGGCCGACGAACGCGGCCCCATCGGCGGAGGGCCCGGATATGCGGCCGCTGTGACGTCGGGCGACCTCACAGCAGACACGCTCGAGACGTTAATTGAGGCGCTGGCAAATGCCCAGGCCGGGCAGACCGTATTTGTGCCCGGCTCCGCCGAAATTGATTTCACCACGTTTATTTATATTGACAAGTTCGTGCTCGAAATTCCTGAAGGCGTCACGCTGGCGAGCGATCGGGGCGTCGCCGGCTCGCCGGGCGCGCTCCTTTTCAGCGATACACTCGAAACCTGCCCGATGATCCGCGTAAACGGGCCCGGAGTCCGCGTTTCCGGGCTGCGGATCCGCGGGCCGAACACGAAACGTTATCTCGACCACCATGATCGCGCATTCGGTAAAGGCGGGGGCGGGCACAGCTATTACTACAAATTTCCGGTCCAGGACGGTATCGCGACGGTCTACGACGGGCTGGAGGTCGATAATTGCGAGATTTCCGGATTCGGCCACTCGGGGGTATACCTCACCAAAGGGCAGAACCACCACATCCACCACAATTACATCCATCACTGCCAATACAACGGGCTGGGATACGGCATATCGCACAACGAATCGTCGTCGCTCATTGAGCGCAATCTGTTTGATTGGAACCGGCACTCGATCGCCGGCTCAGGGCGCCCCGGCAGCGGTTACACGGCGTGCCATAACGTGGAACTCGGCACATCGCTCAGCCACTGTTTCGATATGCACGGCGGGCGCGACCGTAAAGACGGCACGGACATCGCCGGCACGCGCCTGGACATCCATAACAACACATTTCGCGCGCCCAAACCGCCCATCGTGATACGCGGAATTCCCGAAGAATCGTGCGAAGTCTACCGGAACTGGTTCCCCCTGCATGCTCCGGGCCAGGCGGTGAACGCCGGCGAGCGCACTACGGTGACTGACAATGCGTACGGGGCGGATCCCACCCAGGGAGAATGACGCGCCCGGAACCGCCGGCCGGTCCATCATTTGCTGTGATCGAAGAAGAACTGAGCGATCAGCCCCGCGATGGGCGGAAAGAAAAACGTGCTCGCAATCCTCGCCAGCATCAGTTGCCAGCCCAGTATTCCCACCTCCATGGGCAGCCGTGCCACGGCCCACAGCGACCACGCGGTCAGGAACGCCACCATGGTGCCGGTGCTCGCCCCGGAGCGCACCAGTGCGGCCGCAATAGGCAGGCTTACGTAGGGGCCGCCCGGCGCCAGACCGCCGGCCACCGTGCCGATGGCAATGCCGCGCAGGCCCGATTCCGCCCCGACCCAGCGGGCAATGATTTCGGTTGGAACCAGCGCCTGCACCATTCCCGCCACCACGAACGCGAACAAGAGCAGCGGCAGCACGGTAATGGTCATAATGAGGGCGGATCTCAGGCCTTCGAGGTGCTGGCCTTCGCCCCGCATGTACCCGGCAAGCAGCAGAACCGCGGCCAGGACTCCCATGATTATCGTAGGTGCTAACATGGCACTTTGCCCCCGTTTCGGACGATCGGTCATTGACGTCTCCCCGGAGCCGCGCGGCCCATGCTTACGCCAGTTGCGGGACTTCGAATCCCGAGCGATAGCCCGGGCGCACGAGCAGCGCATTGGCTTCGGCATCGTTCCCGAACGTCTCGGTCTGCGGGTCAAACGTCACGTCACGGCCCAGCCGGAATGCAATGTTTCCGAGATGGCAGAAGGCGGCGCTGACATGGCCGTCCGCGGGTTTTGCGGCCACGGCATCGCGGTTGCGCGAGCGGATCGCATCATGGAAATTCGCAAGATGCAGAAGCACGGCGTCGCCGTTCCGGGGTGGATTCTCGTCGGGGATCTCTTTCCCTTCGGTGTCGTAACAGGTATTGCCCACAGCATATCCGTTTGAGCCGTAGAACAAGTTGCCGCTTTTCAATTCGTTCTCATCATTGGAGTACCGCCCGCGAATCTCGCAGGTGAACAGCGTTCCGTCGGCAAAGGTGGCCGTTGTCGTCTGGACATTGGGCGTTTCGGCGCTGTCCTCGTACCCGTAGCGCCCGCCCTGGCTCGCAATGTGCACGGGAAGACCTTTTCCAAGGACCCAATTGACGATGTCCGCGTAGTGCACGCCGTTGTTGCCGAGTTCGCCGTTGCCGAAGTGCCAGAACCAGTGCCAGTCGTAGTGCACGTATTTCTTCGAGAACGGCTTATCGGGTGCGGGCCCTTGCCAGAGGGGCCAGTCCAAGGTTTCCGGCGGCGCCTCGTCGGGATGAAACGGCACGGGGGGGCGCGTGCTGTAATGAATCACGCGGGCGGCGTAAAGGTCGCCGATCACGCCGGCCTGGAGCCGCTCGACCAGCCGTTGAGTCGACGGTTCGGAGCGGCGTTGCGTACCGACCTGGACGACCCGTCCGGTCTGTTCCGCGGCAGCGATAAGCTGGCGCCCTTCCCAGATGGAATGCGCCATCGGTTTTTCCACATAGACGTCTTTTCCGGCCTGGCAACCCCAGAGGGCCGCGAGCACGTGCCAATGGTTTGGCGCCGCCACAAACACCGCATCAATATCGTCAGCGGCCAGCAACTCGCGCAGATCACGATACGCGGCCACCGTGACATTCGTGTTCTTCTGATGCCAGGCTGCACAGGCTTCGAGCACGTTTTGATCGACATCGCAAATCGCCCCCACCTCAAAGCCATCCACTTTGGAGAGCGCCTGGATCAAATACGTGCCGCGGCTCCGCAAGCCAATGATGCCCGCGCGGATGCGTTCGTTCGCACCGAACACGGTTCCCCGCCCGAACGTGCCCGCAACAAGAATCGCCGACGCGGATGCCCCCAGAAACTCTCTGCGTCCCATGCGCATACCCGAATACCTCCTTGCCCTGACAATTCATGCCTGGTTTCGCGGCAGCCACCGGCTACCGCCCGCGCGGTCAACATTGCGCCGCTGCGATGCCGTTGTCCATCGTAGCATCTCCGCCGGGTTGAGATCACGGTGCCGCCTGAGCCGCCGTTCAGTCCTGTTCAGTCGCCGTCAAGCACATCGGCGACAAGCGAGCGCACGGCCTCGGCCTGGGCGCGCGCATCCGCCAACGCAGCGGCTTCCGGCTCAAAACCCAGCGCGTTCTTGCCAGGCGCTTTCAATGCGTGGCGCAGATCGCGCGCCGCGGCATTTCGTGCCGCCCACGCGCCCATGCGCATGAGCAGCGAAAGCACCAGCAGTTCTGCCGTCACAATGATCGCCAGCACGACCACGGAGTGCATCAGGAATCCGGCAGACAACAACTGAGCGTCAAAATACGTCACCACGATGTGGTAGCAGGTGTAGGCCAGAAAGGCGATGGGCCCGACATCCAGCAGCAGCGCCACCGGCCAGCTGGTCAGCCGGTGGGCATGGGCGACGACGCGATCCCGGGCCGGACCGCGCAGCACATCGGCGATCCGCTTCCCCAGCGCATTCACATAGGCATCGTAGCCCGTGCTGTCATCGAGTTCATCGAATCCCGCGTGCGCGAACGCCATCGCGAGGCTGCTTCGGTGGCTTTCGTATTGCTGCTGAATCGCATCGGATACCAGCACGAGATCTTCCTGAAACAGGTTAACGCTCGAAAGCAGCGCGGCCGCCAGGCGGCCGCGCTGCTTTCGAGCGAGCCCGGCAGCCAGCCCGCCAGCCACACGGGCAGCGAACGTATGGCATCAAACAGCCGGTACAGCGTCAGCACAATGCCGAGCGCCCGCACATCGATCTCCCGGCTGAGCGCGTACGCCCACAGATGCCGTTCGGCGAAGAGGCGTCTGCGCACGATGCCCGCCGTGTCGGCGGCCAGGGCCTGGCGCGATTCGCGGAGTGATTTCTCCAGCGCGGTCAGCTCCGGCGCCCGTGCGCCGACCCGCTCCTGGAGATCGCGCACGGTCTTGGTGAGCAGTCCGATGGCATTGCTGCGCTTGATGCGCTGGACCTTCTCCCGGGTCAACTCTTCGCGCAGAAACGCCTCAAACGCGGGCCAGTCAAATTCGCTCGCCCGGGCGCCCTGAAGCCGCCGATCCAGCGTCGCGCGCGCGTTAAGCCTGAAATAGCCTTCAATGGTGAAGCCCTGCTCGGCCAGGTGGCTCAACCAGTGCTCCCGGACGCTCGGCATTTCCGCGCGCGCCTTGGTTTCGACGCAGGCCATGGTGCGTTCGCCCTGCAGCGGCCGCAGCAGCGACCAGGTGGCTTCATCGAGGTACTTCTCGGGACTGCCGCAGATCAGAATGAGGTCGCACGCCGCCAGCACCTTTTCCACTGTCTCCCGATGCTCTTTGATGACGGTGTCCGAATCCGGGGTGTCTATGATTACCAGGTGTTCCAGCGCCGAGCCCGACACCATGCGCCAGTCGCCCGCCTCGAAGCGCGCGCCCGGCGGATGGTACACCGTGGGCGTTGCCGTACAGGGCCGGAATTCCGAGGTCTGTGCGAGCTGGTCGCCCGCGATGGCATTGAGCAGAGTGGATTTGCCCACGCCGGAGCCGCCTACCAGCGCCACCACGAGCAGGTCGTCAAGCCGCGTCTCGCGTTCGCGCAATTCAGCTACGCTTGTCCGCAGGCGCGGCGCCTCGTCGCGCAACGGACGCCACGGGCCGGTGTATTCGGCCAGGCGCCGCAGTTTTCTTACGATGGCCCCAAAGCTTTCAGGCACAACTCCGTTCCTTTCCGTAATTCGCGGACCGCGCCGCCTTCGAGCACCGCCAGCATGGCATCCAGCCCGGCCAGCAGTGGCGCGGCCACCTGTTCGAGCAGCGCTTCCGCCAGATGCCGCTGCTGTTCGTCGCGCCATGGCGACAAAAAATCAAACAGGGCGTCGCCGAACTGGTATTCAATTACCCGCGCCACAAACTGTTCGGCGAGCGGTCCCGCCACCACCATCGCCTCCGGCACGCCCACGCCTGCCGTGTAGATCGACATGGGCACTGCAATGGCCGCCGGCATCACCGCAAGAATGGTGTCCAGCGCTTCCAGCACGTGCCGCCGCCCTCTTCGGTCATTCCACCACGCTTCCAGGGTGCGATGCGCATGGCTTCGAAACGCTTCCGACAGATCGTCGGACTGGAGCACCGCCTGCACGACCTGTTCAGTCACGGTTTCGGGCGACAACTGGCGGGCGCCTGCCTGAAGGAGGTGCGCCGCTGGTTCGCGCAGATTTTTGCTCGATTGAATGTATTCCGCGGCGAGATTCCGGGTGATCTGCTCGATGGTCTGACGGTGTGCCGCGTGAATCTCCGCACGGGACGGGCTTTCCTCGGGCGATTCCAGCGTGGCACGGCGGAACACCGCGCGCGAAATACTGCGTCCCACGGCTGCCGTGCCCCGCGCGAGGGCCGCGCCCGCCTGACCTATCGCCCGCCGGAACGGGCCGCGGCGCGTCTGCACAAACTCATGAAACAGGCCGCCGACCGCGGCGCCCGGCGCCGGGTCGTATTGCTGCGCGGCGTGCAGCGCCCGGCTGTGGTACTCCTCGCGGACCGACGCCAGCATCTCTGCCACCCGCTCTACGTCGTTAAGGAATGATTCCGCCCGTTCGCACAGGTGCCGCACCGATGACTCGAAGACCCGGCGCTTGATGGCGTGGGCGTCCAGGGAGAGCAGATAGCCCATCAAGTCCTCAGCGCCGTCGAGCGATTGGATGGGCGCCCAGTAGTCCTGCGCCAGTCTGAAGTTGTGCGGCACGGCGAAGGCCGGGCCGGTACAGCCCACCTCCCGGCAGAATTCGTCCAATTGACGCCGGGCCGTGGCGAACTCTTCGGCGGTATCCGCTTTGTTTATGAGCGGAACGACCAGGCGCCCCGATCGCTGCGCTTCGCGGAAAAACGCCACTACGCGCTCGTCGCGGTACTTTTCCCCCGTGACCACGGCCACGATCACGTCCCCCGCTGCGCGGAGATGGCCCGCGAGGGTCCAATGCTGCTTCTCGATGGAGTCGACGTCCGGCGTATCCAGCAGTACCAGGCGATCGGGCAGCTCCGGGTTCGACACGACAAAGAGCTGGTCTGCGGGCGTTTCCCGCGTGAGCAGGGCCTCGGGGTTGTCCAGCGGGGCCGGAGTGAATTCTGGAACGAGCTTGCCCTCCAGGCATTGGCGGGCACGCTCCGGGCTGCCCGACAGCAGCGGGCGGCAGGTTGCCGCCGCGGTGGGGCGAACCGGGCTCACTTCGCGGCCCTGCAAAAGGTTAAACACGGTCGACTTGCCCGTATTTGTCCCGCCTGCAACCGCAGCCAGCAGGCAGCCCCGGCCCGACAGGTGAGGCCCCAGTTTGTAGCGCAGCAGATTGACCCAATCGCTCGTACCGTCAAATATCGTTTCCGTCAGGACCCGGTCGGGCCGCAACGCGTTTTCGAGCGCGTTCAAGCTGCGCTCACAGAGCTCCAGCCCTGCGCCCAGAGGGTCGCGGCTCTCTATAGCCTGCGTTTTCATAGTGGCTTCAGTGTACCCACAAGACGCGCCGTTACCAAACCGGCCTCCTCGGAGAGCTTCATGGCTGCTCCGGCGTGCACCGCCATGCCGGCACGCGTTGCATGGGCGAGCAAACGGAAATATGATGAGCTCGCCAGGCGGGCGATTTTGAGGAAAAACTCATGGATTCCGTAAGAAAACCCCGTCTCGTGCGACAGTACTGACAGGATGTCATGAGAAAGGCCAATCTCGAACACGACAGCGATGCGGCTCTGGTCTGGCGCTGGCGGGCAGGCAACGGGTATGCGGCCGCGGCCATCGTTGAACGCTACGCCGACGCCATCGGCGCCATCGCCTATGGCGTGGTGCGCAACCGGGCCCTCGCGGAGGACGCGGTCCAGGAGACCTTTGCCCGCGCCGCGCGTACGATCGGAAAGTTGAACGATCCCAAACGGCTGGGCCCCTGGCTCGTGGGTATCGTGCGGAATGTGGCCGTCGACATGCTGCGGCGGCGCGCGCGCGAACTCCCCATCGGCGAGTATGACATCGCGTCGAAAGGCGATCCCTCCCGCGAGGCCATGCGTAACGAGGCGGCCAACGCCCTGCGCGACGCCCTGGCTGCCTTGCCCGAAGACCAGCGCGACATCATCGCCATGAAATACGTGGCGGGGATGTCGTACGCGGATATCGCCCGCGTGCTGGGCATCAGCCCCGAGGCGGTGAGCCAGAAGCTGTGGCGCGTTCGCCAGAAACTGCAGAGCGAACTGCTGGAGTTCCGTCCATGAACCCAAAGGATTCGGAACGCCTGTCCCGTTATCTGGACGGTGAATTGACCCCAACTGAGCTTCGCGAGGTGGAGTCGCTGCTTGCCACGTCTCTCGAAGCCCGTGAGGAGTATGCGGTTATGAAGCAGGTACACAAGTCTGTGCGCGATATACTGCCCGAAACTCGATTTTCCCGTCCCGAGCTGGCGGCCCCGCGCCGGCGTTCCCTGCATTGGCTGGCGGCTGCGGCGGCCATTGTCGTGTTGTTCGGCGGCCTTATGTTCGGCGTGCAGGTCTACCATGGTTCTTTCAAAGAACCCGCCGCTCCGCCCACGTCTGCTGCGCCGTCCCCTGTATCGCCTGTGGCCCCCGCGCCGGGGACCCTGGCCGGCAGTCCGGCGCCTTCGACCGGGGCGCCGGCAATGCCCGCCACACCGGGCATGGAGGCAGACGCCTCCGAGGCCGAACACCCTTCCGCCTCATTTCTCAAAGGCGTCGTGACCAATAGCCAAAACGAACCGATCCCGGGGGCCAGTGTCCGCGCGCTGGCCTGGCTGGATCCGTCGCCTCCGTATGGCCTGGACGGCGACCCGCTGCTGGCGTCTGTCCACACCGACGGAGGCGGGCGTTTCCTGCTGGACTGGCCGTCCGAGGCCCGTGCAGTGGCGATTGAGGCGCGCGGTTATGCACCCAGGCACTGGCACTATTCCGGAGGGGTGCTTGCAAGCGCACTAGAGCTGCACGCGCAGCTGCAGCCGGAAGAGCCAGACACTGGCCGCGTGGTGGATTCCACGGGGGCCCCCCTGGCCGGCGTGCGGGTTGCCGCCCAGTCGGCGTGCGATCCAGCCCAGGCAGCGGTAACTGGAGCGGATGGGGTCTACCGGGTTTCATCCTGGCAAGGTATGGGCCCTCTGTTCTTCTCGCACCCGGATTTTGCGCTCTCCTGGACGAAACCAGACGCCTCGGAGGCCACAGAGACTGTGTTGGAGCCGGGCGGCGCCTTGCGGCTGTGCGTCGTCCAGAACGGGCAGCCTGTGCCCGGCGCGATGGTGCAGATGGTAGCTGAGATTCCCAATGCCCTCGGTTATGCCCTCCGGCGTGAAGCCGACGAGGCCGGCTGCGTGGAATTTGAGCAGTTACCCACCGATCCGGCCGCGTTGGAAAATTTCGCCGTGGTCGCGACGGCACCCAATGGCGTCAAGGCGCGGCTCGAGGAGGTTCCGGCCATCCGGGCCGGTGCGACTGCTGAATGCGTGCTCACCGTGCCGGACAGCTATCCCGGTAAAGTCGCCGGCACAGTGAAAGACACGGAGGGCAACCCTCTGGCGGGCGTCGCCGTCGTGGCCCGCTCCCGCGGCGCCGTATCGCAGTGCATCCGAACGGACGAAAACGGCGCCTATACCATTGGACTCCCGCTCGGAGACACCCGAATCTCGATGGCGTGGGACTTTCTCGGACCGGGACAGGACGTGCTGGAGCCGGGGCGTAACGTCTTGCAGGTCAATAAGGCAGGCACGACGTTTACTCAGGATTTCACCCTGGAGACCTCGGTCAAAGACATCACGTTCGTCCGGACCGATGGCGCCCCGGTCGAAGATCTCTGGCTTCAGCTGGAGCCGGGCCTGCCACGGGATTACGACCGCAGCGCGCGCTGGAGAGTCGCGGCATCCGCGGGGCACATCCAAGTGCTGTGCAAGAGCATCGAGCGCGGCGTAGCGTACGATCCGGTCGGCGAATATGCGGCCACCTGGTCTATGCCGGAGGATCAGGCACAGGCTACCGTCGTCTTCGATCTTCCCGTCGGCGCCCTCACGGGCCGCATCATCGATACCGCAGGCCAGCCGCTGCGCGGTGCAAGCCTGTACGCCCGCGGGTCCACCCAGGATTACCGCTTCGAACAGGCCTGGTCCGGCGCGGAGGGTGCCTTCCGCATTGAACCCCTGTCTCTGGACGGTACATACGATCTGTACATTTACCTGGACGGGTATCAGCCCCTGCCGGGCTCTCACCTAACGGGCCTGCGGGCCGCCAAAGAGGCCGCCCCGCTGGAGATCGTCATGGCGCCGCGCGACGCCGGAGTGTCCGGCCAGGTGCTTGCCTCCGATGGCTCGCCGCTGTACCACGCGCACCTGTTCCTTACGGACAGCGAGCGCACCGGACACCACGCAAGTACCGGGCAGGATGGGGCATTCTCTTTCGAAGTCGCGAAAGGCGTGTACACGCTGTGGGCCATCGCCCCCGCACTGGATGCCACAACCTCCGTGACAGTCGAGGCGCCCTCCCACGACACGGTGATTACCCTGCCCGTCGCAGCGTCGCCCCCGCCCGTCGCCGATGTTGCGCCGCCTCACGATCCTGCGAGCGAGAAGGCGGTAAATGACATGAAGCAGCTGGGCCTGGTATTCAAGATGTTTGCCAACGAAGCGCCGGGTGAGTTCTTTCCAGCGCTTGAACCTCAACCGGGCGTGCTTGCGCCTGAATGGAATGCAATCTATCCCGAATACCTGGTCGATACGCGGATAATGAATACACAGGAAGGCGTCACCCGCTGCTATTTCGCCCACGCATTGACCGGCGAGGCCGCTGGACTCGCCTTCCTGGATGCCCTTCAGCAGCTGGGCATCGAAGCGATCCGCGATCAGGACATCCAGGTCGGCCCCGGCAAAGGTTCCGCGGGTGGCGACGTCATCCTGCGCCTCCACGAGGGCTTTGAGTCCCGGCTGTTGACTGAAGTGCCGCCAAATGTCTCCGGGTACCTCGTTCAGGCCGCTACCCCGGTTTTGTGGGAAGTGCCCGGCGGGCGTGAGGAATCCGGCGGTTGGGTGATGTATATGGACGGACGCGTCGAATGGGTGCCGTATCCCGGGCCGTTCCCGATGACCGAGGCGTTTGTGACTCGCACTCGCGACGTTCTGGGTCTAGGCCGGTAGCGGGAAACGCTGTTTCTGCCGCCATCTCCGGGGCGTGCCGGGGCCTCTTTCCTGGCGCGCCCCTGCTCCATATTCATGATTCATGCAAGCGGCTGGATGCCGGGCCCATCCGCCTCTGGTACCTCACGAAAGGGCCAGGGAAAGGTGGAGGATCAAAAACCACAGCATGCGCAGTGCGAGCAGCAGCACGACAATGATCCCGAGCACGCCGATGATATTGCCTGCGAGTCCGTTGCGCCGATCGCCCATGACGCTCTGGCGGTTTGCCAGCCAGAGCATCGTGGCTGCCATCAGGGGGTTGCCTACCACCGTCAGCGCCTGCCCGAAAATCATGAGATTCACCGTGGGGATCTTGAGCAGGAGTCCCACGCTCGCGATCACAAATCCCGTAAGCAGCACGCAGATGGTGAACATGCGGGGCCAGAAATCGTTGAGTTTGCCCGGAAAACCCAGTCCATCGGCGAGGGCGGTGCCGCCGATCATGGCGTTGATCAGGAACGGGTTGAGCGCAATGGGGACCAATCCGATACAAAAGAGTGTGAATGCGGTCGGACCGAGCAGCGGGTGCAGGGTCTGAGCCAGGGTCGCAATGTTGTTGGCCGGTTTTCCGAGGATCACCGTGCCCGCGGTGATCATAATCATCATGCTCACCAGCGTGAGCACGCCCACCCCGGCCACGGAATCGCCAATGCCGCGGTCGTAATCGTCGGTGTCCCAGCCCTTCTCACGCACCAGGTTGCCCTGAAAGAACGCGCCCGCCACTGAAAACGTCGTCCCCATGAGCGAGGCGATCAGCACCAGCGGATCATTGATGGTGCCGTCCACGATTTTCGGGACACCCAGGGAAAGCTCCTTCGGAATGCCGGGCACGAGCCCTTTCAAAATACCCAGCACGCTGGGGCGGGCGACCAGTAGGTTGACGAGGAAGGACAAGAGTATGAGTCCCACCATGAATTTCATAACGTTCTCGATCGTTTTGAACACGGAGTGCGCCCGGAATAGAAAAAGGATCAGAACGGCGTTGAGCAGGCCCACGGCGCCTATCTGGAACGCGAGGCTGTAGCGTTCCGGAGCAAAGGCGCTGACGGCGAGCGTGACAGCGAGGTTGTTTGAAAACTGGAACGAGGCGCAGGTCAGGCACAATACGATCCCCAGAAGCGCGGCGAAGGGACGGTTGACCTCGCGGGCCAGCGTGGAAAAGTGGCTGCTGCCGGCGGTCACACCCACCCGGGCCGACATCGTCATGTAGCCGCCCATGACCAGGCCGGCCAATACCAGCAGCCAGAGCAGCTCATAGCCGTAGGTGGCGCCCACGTTGGCGCTGACCACCAGGCTTCCCGGACCAAATACGACACACGCCGTAATCAATGCCGGACCGATGGTCTTCCACCACGGCGGACGTGCGGCCTCGACAGTGTTTTGCCGGTCATTCGACATAAGAACCACCCTTTCGCCATTGGCGCGCCCAGTTACACCTGCGGACGAACAAGTCTCCCGGCGGCATACCGGCTTGACCTTCAGACGGCAGCATACGACCCCCTTGCCCGCCATTCTGCCCCCGGGACATGGGAATGTCAAAGATCTGTGCCAAAAACGGGCCGCAAAACGCCGGTTCAGGCTCTACGTGCGCGTATTGGAGTTGTCAGGAGGGGATTGGCACCCTCTCCCGCCGGGTCAAAAAAGGAAGTCAAGGGTCTATTTTCGTCTCCGGCTGGCTTTCTGGATCTCGTGGAATGTTCCTCTGCTGGATATAGTCCCAGTGTCGGATATAGTTGATCGTGAACGGGAGACAAGCCGCAAAGGCTCCCACAATCAAGCCGATTATCAGCAATGGGACCGGACTTTCCCAAAGCATCTCGAAAGGCAAGATGTCGAGACCAATCCAAAGCCCCGCCCCGAACCCAATGACGAAAAGAATGACGGAGGCAATGAGGATGCCCGCCAGATCCAGAAGCCGATCCTCGGTTTCCTTTTTCAACGCAATCTCCTCCACGTGCCCTAACGCGCGACCTGGCACAGAGTTCAGAACCCGTTTCAGGGAGCTGAAACCAGTGGTCGGCGCTCCGCGCTCGATCCGGTCTGCGCATCCGCGAAAGAGCCGGCCCTTAGACCGATAGGCCGGGCTCCAGCTCGGATTTCAAGGCCCTGACCACGTCCGGAGGCAGTTTGACGGCCCGGCGGGTCTCTGCGTTGACCGCGCAATGGACGGTACGCATCCTGCAAGCCAGGCGGCCTTCAGCCGTATGGAATTCGTAGTCGAGCGTGAAGGTCCGGCTTCGCAGCTCGGCGACGCGC
>DAOSJS010000014.1:0-26549 GCA_035367355.1 Candidatus Hydrogenedentota bacterium | reverse complement strand
ATTGCATGCAGCGCGTAAATGCGTGTATAGAGCCGATGCATCCCCGTTGGCATGAACGCGTGTACGCCTCGATCCAGCGCTTCAATCATCTGCATCACTGCCCATCCTCCCGCCACGTGCAGCCGCCCGTCCGTGGCATGCAGGACGTCACTGTATTTCACTCCCGCCGGAACGACCTCGATCTTCAATGAGCGGAAGCACTCAAGTTCATCGAACAGGCGCGCTATCACCGCGACCGGCACGCCATAACCGCGCGGATCCCAGTCCTGAAGCATGAGCATGGGCGGCCCGCATTCTGCAATTTCGCGTACCTCACGTTCATATTGCGCCTCATCCTCAAACGGCACGCTCACCAGCACACCGTCGCAGCCCAGGCGGAGCATTGCCCGGGTCCAATGGACGCGTTCCGCCTGGGAGGCCGCCGATGCTCCCCCGAACACCGGCACGCGGCCCGCTGCGGCCTCAAGCACGGTGCGCACCATCACGTCGCGTTCGTTTTCGGTCAGCTTATCCACCTCGCTCGCCATGGCGGGCGCCAGAAACCCCGCCACCCCCGCAGCGACAGCGTTCTCGACATTTCGAGCCAGTCCGTAAACATCGATCGCATCATCCTGAGTAAATGGCGTGTTCAAAACGGTGATGATTCCGCAGGGAGGAGTTGTGGCGTTCATCCGTGTTCCTTTCGTCAGGCCCGTCCGGGGCGCTTGAAAGGCTAAGCATACCCTATGTGCGCCTCAGCGCGGGTTCGAACGGGGACGAGCGCCCGTGCTGCAAGCGGCTGTGGCGGCTATGGCTCTCTGTCTCCGGCCCCGGTCTCCGTGATACCATAGGGCCCCACCCGTATGTGCCGGATACGGATGGCCAAGCTCGGAAATCTGAACGATGAGCAACGACAGCTACCGTTACATTTTTGGGCCCGTTGTGTCGCGCCGTCTCGGGCGCAGCCTGGGCGTGGATGTGCTGCCGCCGAAGACATGCACGTATGACTGCGTGTATTGCCAACTGGGCCGCACCACGCACCAGACGTCCGAACGTGGGGCGTTTGTGCCGCTCGAGGACCTGTTGTCCGAGTTACGGCGAAAACTCCAGGAAGGCTGCGCCGTCGATTTCATCACGGTCGTGGGTTCGGGCGAACCCACTCTGTACAGCCGGCTCGGCGAATTTATCGCCGCTGCGAAGAACCTGGCCGGCGTTCCGGTGGCGGTTATTACGAACGGCTCGCTGCTCTGGCGGCCTGAGGTTCGGGCGGAGCTTCTGCAGGCCGATCTGGTGATTCCGTCGCTTGATGCGGGCGATGCGGCCATGTTTCATGAGATTAACCGCCCCTGCGCCGGCATTGCTTTTGAACAGATGGTCGAAGGACTGGTGGGGTTCCGGCGCGAATATTCCGGGCAACTCTGGCTGGAAGTGTTGCTCCTGGACGGGGTGACGGACGGGCAAGTCGAGCGCATCAAGGCGCTTGCGGAGCGCATCCAGCCCGACCGCATTCAGCTGAACACGGCGGTGCGTCCGCGCGCTTTTTCGGCCGTGCGGCCCCTGTCCGCCGAAGCATTGAGGCGGATTGTCGCAGCCCTGGGAGATCGCGCCGAGCTGGTAGCGGCGGTAGAGGCTGCGGACGATTCCGCAACCCGTGCGGCAACGCCCGGGGAAGTATTGAACATGCTGCGCCGGCATCCCGCATCCGTGCGGGAAACCGCTCTGCATCTCTCCATTACGGAGCAGAATGCCCGGGAATGCATCGACGCTCTCCTGAATTCCGGAGATATCGAGGCGCACCGGCTCGAAACTGGAATCTGTTACCGCGCGCGAAGCGCCTGAACCAATGGACGGGTGAATTGAAGGGTTGCCTATGCACGAAAATACAGTGCGAGTCATTTTTCAACCGTATGGCCGGATCGTGCGAGTACCCGCCGGCAGCACGGTGCGCGAAGCGGCTACGCTGGCCGGTATTCCGCTGGAATATCCCTGCGGGGGGCAAGGCACCTGCGGCAAATGCCGGGTGAAGATGCCGGGCGCCCAAAGCCCCCACACTGCCGCCGAGCTGAGCCTGCTGTCTGGCGACGAACGGGGCGCGGGGACCCGGCTGGCCTGCCAGACTCGCGTTCATGAAAACGTCACGGTTGAGATTCCGGAAAGCAGCATGATCCAGGGAAAAAACCAGATCCTCACGGGACGCGGCGCTTCAGCGTCGCCGGTGCTCGATCCGCCGGTCCGATCCATCCCCGTGAAGATGCCCGTTCCAACCCTGACCGATGATCGCCCCGACGCGGAACGCCTTCTCGAATCCGTTCCGGCGGACTCCATCGCTCCGGCGCTCCTGTACGAGCTTCCCGGGTTATTGCGCGATCATGGTTTTCAAGGCACAGCCATTGTGGCTTCGGGCTGCGTCATTGATTTTGCAGGCGGCGCGGCTGAACCGCCGTGCCTGGCGGCCGCGTTCGACATCGGCACAACCACGCTGGTGGGGGAACTCCTCGATTTGCGCACGGGCGCGATATGCGGGTCCGCCTCGCGCATGAATCCTCAGACCATTTTCGGCGACGACGTGCTTTCGCGGATCAGCCATGCGTCACGCGGCCCGGAAGCGTTGCAGGAAGTCCATAATACGGTGGTATCGGCGCTCAATGACATGCTCGCTGAGATGTCGGCGCAGGCTGAGGCATCGGTGGAGAACATCTACGAGATCTCCGTTTCCGGCAATACCACCATGGAGCATTTTTTTGCGGGCTTGAATCCGGGCGCGCTGGGCATGGTGCCGTTCGTGCCCGTGGCACGCCGGGGTTTGACCCTGGACCCCGGGCAGGCCGGCGTCGCCATGAATCCCAGAGGGCGGGTATTCGTGCTGCCGGTGATCGGAGGTTTTGTTGGCGGCGACACCGTCGCGGGCATTGCGGCCACGCGCCTTGAAGAATCTGAGCGCCCGGCATTACTCATCGATATCGGGACGAACGGCGAGCTGGCGCTCATCCACAACGGCGGTTTGTCGGCTACGTCGTGCGCGGCCGGTCCGGCCTTCGAAGGGGCGCGGATCTCCTGCGGCATGCGAGCGGCCGCCGGAGCGATCGAGGCCGTTGAGCTCGGCGACGATGTCCAGAGCAAAACCATCGGCGGCGTTCCCCCCATCGGCTTATGCGGGTCCGGCCTGATCGATCTGGTAGCGGAACTGCTGCGAAAAGGCATTCTTCAGAGCCAGGGCCTCTTTACCCCGCGCGATGCGCTGCCGGACGACCTGCCACCCGCCTTGCGCGACCGGGTCGTGGACCATGCGGAAGGGGCTGCCTTCGTGTTGGCGCGCGCTGATGAGACCCGGATGCAACGGCCGCTCTTGTTCACGCAACGGGATGTGCGTGAATTGCAACTGGCCGCGGGGGCTATCCGCGCGGGGATTTCCATCCTCCTCAAACGGGCGGACCTCGAGCCGGCCGAGCTGGGTCATGTCTACGTGGCTGGGGGATTCGGCAACTACATCCGGCTGGTCAACGCGCAGCGCATCGGGTTGCTGCCTGGAGCATTGCGCGAGGAGCAGTTCAGTTTTGCAGGCAATACCTCGCTCGAAGGCGCCCGTGCCGCCGCGCTTTCTCTGGGAGCGAGAGCCAGGGCGGAAGCGATCTCTTCGTCCACCCGGCACTTTGATCTCTCGTGCGACCCTGAATTCCAGACCGAGTTCGCCATGGCCATGTTTTTCCCCGATTCTTCATCGGTCGAGACCGTCTGACGGTCGGGATCCGGGCCGGCCGCGAATTCGCCGTTGTGAGTACGAGGCTGTATAGTGGTAGCAGGCATGCGGATGTGCGATCATAAGCCAGAAGATGCCGAACCCAGGTTCGTGTCCGGGAAAATGTTGAAGGGCCTGACTTGTGGACACGCAATTCACAGCGTTGATGAAGAATTCCTCCGACGCGGTCTTGGTGATCGATGCGAGTTCGGGCAATGTGGTGGAGTGCAACGAAGCAGCGCTTCGCCTCCTGAAGACCCCGGCCGACCGCATCCTCGGCAGGCACCACACGGCCCTGTATCCTCCGGAGATGCGCGAAGATTGCGCGCAGCGCTTGAAGCAGATCGCCGCGGGCACGCCCGCTAACGCCGTAGAAAGTCAATTGCAGCAGGGAGACGGCGGAACTGCCTGGGTTGAAATGAGCGGCAGCGCCTGTGAGGCGCATGGCCGCATCCTCGTGCTGAATGCCTTCCGGGATATGACCGGCTTGCGCCGCGCGAAAGAAGAGAACCGGCGCCTGAAACGCATTCTGCTGGCAATCAACGCATGCGACGAAGCCATCATGGAGGCGAGCAGCGAGAGCCAGCTTCTGGCCCGGGTCACCGAATCGCTTGTGGAGACCGGGGTATGCGATATTGCCGCCCTGGTTTGTTTTCACAGTGACGGTCCGGCAATCGCCGCCCAACACAGCCGCGACGGCCTGGCAGTGCTGGCAGCTGACCTGCCGTCGCTGTGCGGTGTGCTGGGCTGGCCCAGCCGGGGGAAGGCGGCGCAGCCTGACATGAAGGTTGCGCGCTTTGAGACAGAGGGCTCATCGCCGGCTTTTTCCTGGGCCGTGGCATCGGGCGAAAGCCCGCTGTGCCTGGTGTCGTTCCCCTTTGATTGCGCGGGACAGGAGCAAGGGGCGCTTTTTCTGAGTTCGTTTGCACACGGGGCATTCGATCCTCAGGAACTCGAGATGCTCGGCAGAGTGCCGGATCACCTGCGGAACGGGATCGAAACCATCCGCACCCGCTCCGAGCGCGACCAGGCACTCGAAGATCTGCAGTTTCGCCTGGGCTTGGAGGCGATCCTGTCCCAGGCCATTCGCGAATTCTTCAACCTGGCAGAACAAGGGGTTGACGCCTCAATTCAAGCGGCCTGGGGACGCATCAGCGAGTTTCTGGGGCTCGACCACAGCTTCTGCGTCATATTTGAGAAGGGCGATTCGCCCGGGGCCTCGTTTGAATGGCACGCCCCGGTACTGGACAGCCTGCCACCGGAGGTTTCAGCGCTCGTACTGGCAACCCTCTCCCGGCACAGTTCACCCGAATTGAACCGCGGCGAGCCCCTCATGATCACCGCCGGGATACCGGAATTTGCCGATCGGCGCGTGGAGCAGGATTTGTGCGAGGTCCTGGAAGCCCGCTGCGTGCTGCTTGTGCCTATATATGACGAAGGGCAACTCGCGGGCGTCCAGGCGCTTTTTTCCGTTGCCCAGCGCCGTTCGTGGGTGGCCGAAGACATTGCCATGCTCAAATCGGCGGGCCAGATCATCCTGGGCGCCGTACGCCGCGCCCGGGCGGCCGAGTTGCTCGAGCAAAACGAAGAACGCCAGCGCCTGGTGCTGGATGCGGCGTCGAGCGGCGTGATCGACGCCGATCTGGTGACGGGCCAAATCTATGTTGGCGACAATTGGGTGCGGATGCTTGGTTACGAACGGGACGAGATCGATCTCGACCTTGAATCGTACGTCCTGTTAATTCATCCCGACGATCTTCCATTGGTTCAGGAGCGATTTGAAGAGCACGTATTCGGCCTGAGCCAGCAGTTCATTGCCGAATACCGTCTGCAAACCCGGAGCGGCGACTGGTTATGGATAGCCAGCCGGGGCAAGATCATGGAGTTCAAGGACGGCCAGCCCCAGCGGTTTCTCGGAAGCCATACCGACATCTCGGATCGAAAGCGGATTGAAAGCGCCCTGCGGTGGCGCGATGCCCGGCACCGGGCCCTGCTGGAGGCGATCCCGGACACGCTCCTGCGGATCCGCCGGGATGGCGAAATTCTTGATGTGCATGCCTTTGACGAGGTTCCTCTGGCCGGCCTGCCGCCCACGTCGCCCGGGCAACACCTCTTTGATGTGTTTCCCGATGTCATCGCGGAGCTCGCCATGCATCATATCCGCCGCGCCATTGACCAGTCCCGAACGGAGGCATTTGAATTCCATCTCGACTCCGGCGACGCCAAAGGCGCATTTGAGGCGCGCACCGTGCCCGTCGAAAAGGCAGAAGTGCTGCTGATCATCCGTGACGTGTCCGAGCGCAACCGCCTCGAACGCGAGATCCTGGAAGTCAGCGAACGTGAACGTGCGCGCATTGGCCAGGACCTGCATGATGGCCTGGGCCAGCAACTCGTGGGCATTGGGTTTCTGGTCAACGCCCTGGCAGGCGACTTGGAACAAGGCGACCCGGGGCTGACCGAGAATTGCCGCCACATCGCGGCGCAGGTCTCCGAGGCCACCGAACAAAGCCGCTCGCTGGCTCGCGGACTGCATATCACGGGGCTGGAAGAGGATGGGCTGGCCAGAGCTTTTGAAGAACTGGCGGGCCGTACACGAGCCGTCTATGATGTGGATTGCCGGTTTGTCTGCCGGGGAGCCATCTGGCTTCCCGCCGAAGAGGCAAATCAGCTGTACCGTATCGGGCAGGAAGCAATTACCAATGCGATCCGGCATGCCCGCGCGAACGCTATCACGGTGACCCTGTCGCAGAATGACCGTCGCGTCCGCCTGGTCATTGAAGATGACGGGTGCGGATTCGAGCCCGCACAGGACCGGAGCAGCGGGATGGGGCTGAACATCATGCGCTACCGTGCGCGCGTTGTGTCCGCAAATCTTGAAGTCGATTCAGAGCCGGGCCATGGGACACGGATCATGTGTTCACTTCCGTTTTTGAGGCGCGTATGATAGGAATCATGGACAGAGCAAGGCTGGCCGTACCGGCGGAACGCGGGGGATATGTTGACGCTGCCGCATACGGCGCCTGCTCGTGGAGCGCACCGGGGGCTCAAGGCGTGCACGTGAACGGAAAGACGAAATCATGAAAGCCACCGTGCTCATTGTCGACGATCACCCCATTGTCCGGCAGGGGCTCAAAATGCTGATCAACCAGGCGGACGACCTCGAAGTCCGCGGCGAAGCTGAAAACATGGCCGACGCACTTACCGCCATGGAGACGTTGCAGCCCGATATTGTGATCGTGGACATCTCGTTGCAGGGACCGAACGGGATTCAATTGATTGAGGCCATGCGGCAGCGATTCCCGGCTATCCCGGCACTGGTGCTCTCCATGCACGACGAATGGCTGTTCGCGGAGCGGGCACTGCAAGCCGGTGCGCGCGGCTACGTCATGAAACAGGAAGCAACGGATCAGGTCGTGATGGCGATTCACCGTGTTCTAAAGGGTGACGTGTATGTGAGCGCCAAGATCGCCGAACGGATCGTGCGCCGCGTGGTAGGCGGACGCAAGCCGGACCCGGAATCGCCCCTGGAACAGTTGACCAACCGCGAATTGCAGACCCTGCAGATGCTTGGCAAGGGTTTGAGCACCAAACAAATTGCAACGCAGCTCAACCTGAGCGTCAAGACTATCGAAACCTACCGGGAAAACCTCAAACACAAGCTCCATCTCAACAGCAGTGCAGAACTCATCCGCTACGCCATCCACCGCTTGAGTGAGGTACCTCTGCCGTGAAAAAGCGCTGAATTGCCGGGCAGTCAACGGCAAAGCGCGATTTCCATACCCCGGTCAATGGATTCCCTTTCAGGCAAAACCCTACAGGATTATCAGGTTTTAACGTATACCAAAAAAGGGACTGTCCTGATTACAGACACCATGATGTTGTGGTTAAATCAAGACGGCTGGAAGATAGCTTCGCGGGGAACAATCCCCCCGTAAGCGTATGAAGACGTATTCACACAGTTGAAATGGCAGTTCTGCCGCGAGGCCGTCCGGAGGCCGATTTCCAACGTAGACAGCAGGCGCCTCCGTTGACTTCGCACCGCGAGGAAGATTTCCCCGGGTGCAACTCCAGCTGGCCGGGTCGGGTCTTTTTCCCGGTAATCAGCGGCAGCCTTAACAACGCCCCCGCAGCGTGGCGTCCGGTGTATGAGCAGTCTGCAGGCCCCTACCACTGGACATTGTCTCTGCCGGACGCCACGCCTCCCATACATCCCTTTACCCGCCCGGGTGTATTGTAACTTGACCTGCCCCAGGATTCCCCCTTTTCACTGCCGCTTCGGCATCACTCCTCCTCCGTCCACGTAACCTGCGGCCCGTCCAGAGAGTGCTGAATGGCGCCAGGTACAGCAAGCGCACCGTGCGCAGTTCATTTTTCGGCACTTCTTTTCAGCTGTATCAGCGTTTGGCAGCTCCGCGTACTCCATCACCTATTTTGTGCCTTATTTCCGATTTTTAGTAAATCTATACCATATGTTGTGGTCGCGACCTTTCATTTCGCCATAACCCTTTGTGCCGCAAAGGGAAAGTGGTTGAAAAGGGTTGACAGTGGGGCAAAATGGTGGTAGATTCGGGGTGCTGGTGGAAAGTTGTGGCGGAAGGTCTCTCTACCGGGGAACGCATTCATGTATTTTGGGGAGTACACAGTAAAGGTGGATGACAAGGGCCGCCTGACTGTGCCCAGCCGGCTTCGCCAGGTTATGGAGGTGGAGGGCGACGCTGTCTGGTACCTGACGCAGGGGTTTGACGGCTGCATTTCAGTATATCCCCGGGATGAATGGCGGCGAATCCGCACCCAAGTGAACCGGTATTCCTCCATGAATGCAAAGGCGCTGGCTTTCCGGCGTCTTTTCTTCAGCAGTATGGGGGAGGCAAAGATTGACGGTCAGGGCCGCATGGCGATTCCCGTACATTTGCGTGAACTGGGGGACATCGGCACCGACGTGGACGCGATCCTGATTGGTGTCGACGATCACCTCGAAATCTGGAACCGTGAACGCTGGCGCGGATTCCAGAGCGGCCACGAGGCGGTGTACAAGGAGATGGCGGCTCTGATTTCCATGGGCGAGGAAATGCAGGGAGTTGGGCAGGCGGCAATGATGCCTCCGCATGCGGGAGGCCGGGAAGCCTACATGGAGAAAGGTGGGAAGACGGATGCGTATTGAGCGCGCGGATCTGGGCCCGGTGACGGTATTGCGCCTTGCCGGCGACCTCGACGAAAGCGGCGTGGATGCCCTGCGAACAGCCATGTATGAATGCCTGACGCAGGGGCGGTTCAAAGTGGTGCTGGGATTGCGTGACGTGGGGTTCATCAGCTACCTGGGAGTTGGCGTGATGGTGGAACGCCTGCGCAAGCTCCGGGACCTGGGCGGTGATGTGAAACTGGTGGGCATCAATCTCTATACCGAACGCCTTTTCCGCATGGCCGGCGTCACGTCGCTGTTTGATGTCTATGACAGCGAATCCCAGGCGATCGGGGTGTTCCAGGAAGCGGCCTAGTGTGCATGAACCCGTTCTTGCGGGCCCGGCGGTAGCCTGGCTGAATGTCCGGGAAAACGGCTGCTACGTGGATTGTACCGCCGGCGCGGGCGGGCATACGGAGCGGATAGCCGCTGAACTCCGCGGCGGCCGGATTCTGGCGATCGACCGGGATCCCATGGCGGTAGCTGCGGCACGCAAACGCCTGGAACGCTACAGTCAGGTCGAAGTCATCCACGGCAACTACGCGGACTTGTCCGCGATGCTCCGGGAACGTGGCATGGAGCGAGTGGACGGTGTCCTGATCGATGCAGGGGTGTCAAGCATGCAACTGGACACGGCAGCGCGCGGGTTTTCATTTCAGGAAACGGGCCCCCTGGATATGCGGATGGACACCACGTCGGATTACAGCGCGGCCGCGTTTCTGGCCTCGGAGACCCAGGAGTCCCTGGCGAAACGCCTGCGCGAATACGGCGACGTGAAGTTTCCCGGGAGAATCGCCCGGACCATCGCGGCCTGGCGCGCGGCGGGCCAGTTGAACAGCACACGAGGCCTGGCGGGTTGTATACGCGAAGCGGTGCCGCGGACAGCTTTGGCGGACGACGAAGTGCGCCGCGTGTTTCAGGCCATCCGGATCGCCGTGAACGACGAGCTGGGCGCTTTGGAGCGGGGCCTGCGCGCGGCCCTGGAGGCGCTTCGGGAAGGCGGCCGGCTCGTGGCGATTTCGTTTCATTCTGGAGAAGACCGGATCGTGAAACGCCTGTTTCAGGAAAAGTCGCGCCCACGTCAGATTTTGCACGCCGATGGGCGCGTCCTGGGGCAGCATCCGCCGGTGCTTCGTTTATTGACGAAGAAGCCGGTCGTGCCGGATGAGGCAGAGGTGCGGGCTAACCCCCGTGCCCACAGCGCCCGCCTGCGGGCGGCAGAACGTTTGGGGTAGACAGACATGGCAAGCAAGCGGCGTCATTACCGGCCGGCGAATGTGCTTCCTGCATTTGTGAAGGCTTTTCCCATCATTCTTATCCCGATGGGGGCTCTGCTGTGCGAGGCGTGGCTGCATCTTGGCATTCTCACCTTCGATTACGAGGGCCGGGCTCTGTCGATGGAGCTTAGCCGGACCCGCGCCCATATCGAGGAGCTGCGTGCCCGTATCGCCGAGCTCGAGCGCATGGAACGCATCGATGCCGAGGCGTTGGAGCTTGGCCTGGTCATGCCCGAACCGGACCAGGTGGTCACAGTCAAAGAGTGGTCCGCGGAACGCGCCTGGGACGCCCGGCAAGGGTTTGACGTGGCCCACGGGCGAATCGGGCGAAGCTCAGGCCAGCTGATGGATTGATGCGGCCGCGTAACCGAGGACAAGATGAGCAGGCACGCTGACAAGAAACCGGCTCCCAATGCGGAGACTTCCCTTGACCGCATACACCGGATTCGTATTCGCCTGGTATTCTGGGCGCTATTGATCGTCTTTGGCGTTGTCGCCGGGCGTCTCGTTCTGCTGCAGGGATTTCCAGACGATATCTACACGCGCGAAGAGAATTTTCACGAAGGCACGCTGGAGCTGAATCTTCCGCGCGGCGACATTTACGACCGGAACGGGCGTCTGTTGGCGACGGATCGCCGGGCCCGGTCACTGTATGCTGATCCATCCCGGATACCCAACCCCTGTGAGCTCGCCGCCACGCTGTCAGACTTACTGAGCGAGCCTGAAAATGAGGTGCTGGCGCGCCTGACCCGCTCCGACTCAACCGGCCGGCCGCGGAAATCAGTCCCCGTGAGGCGCTGGCTGAGCGCGGAGCTGGTGCGCCGCCTGGAAGGCATCGTGGAAGCCTCCAAGCCAGGTCTGAGCCTCAAGTACGAGCCGGTCCGTTTTTATCCAGAGGGCACCCTCGCGGCGCACGTAATCGGCTTTGTGAACCGCGAACGTGTGGGGTCAGGCGGCGTCGAGATGCTCTACGACCGTGAGCTCGGGGTACGGCCCGGCAAGGTCGTGGCGCGGGTCGATTCGGGCCGCCGGCCGCTTCAGTCGCGGACCCTGGAGTACGTCGCGCCGCAGGGCGGCGCGGACATGACAATGACCATCGACATCGCGATTCAGCACAAGCTGGAACAGGAGCTCGCGGCGGCCCTGGAGCGGAGCCGGGCCGAAAAAGGCATGGGACTGGTCATGGAGCCGCAAACGGGCGCCATCCTTGCCCTGGCCTGCCTGCCAACATACAACCCGAATGAATTCACGGAATTCTCCGATGAGGAGCGCAAGAACGCGGCTATCACGGATGTATTTGAGCCCGGTTCGTCGTTTAAAATCGTAACCGCCGCGGCGGCCATTGAGCTGGGCCTGGTGACGCCCAGCACACGGATAGACTGCGAAGGAGGTGCATTCAACCCGTACGGCCACCGGATTCGCGATTACCACAAGCTCGGGGTAGAGCCGTTCCACACCTGCTTTGCCGAATCGAGCAATATCGCCATGATTAAAGTGGCGGCCATGCTGGGCGAGGAACGTCTGGAACAGTGGATTCGGCGGTTCGGATTCGGCCGCGCGACCAGCCCGGACTTCGGGAGCGCGGAGAGTGCGGGTATTTTCCGCGGACGGGGGGCGTGGTCGCGGCTTTCGATGGGCTCGCTTCCGATGGGGCAGGAGATTTCGGTGACCCTGCCTCAGATGGCCCGGGCGTTTGCAGTCATCGCCAATGGAGGCTACCTGGTCGAGCCATACCTCGTAGCGCGCCTGACCAATCCCGACGGGACCGTCTTGTACGAGCACCGGCCGGGCCAGGGCGAGCGCGTCCTGTCGCCGCGAACGGCCGAGATCATGAAGAACCTGTGCCATGAGGTGGTTTTGCACGGTACAGGTGAAAAGGCCAGCATTGCGGAATATCGTGTCGGAGGAAAAACCGGGACCGCGCAGGTGGCACGAACGGACGGCCGCGGCTACGCGCCGGGCAAGTACAACACGGTTTTCGCCGGGTTCGCGCCGGTCGCCCACCCCCGGGTCGTAACCGTCATCGTGGTTCGGGAGCCGGCCATTCGAGAACACTGGGGCGGGTTTGTCTGCGGCCCCGTATTTCGCGAAGTCGTGCGCGACACCCTGATCCGGATGAGCGTGCCGCTGGATCCGGTGAAGGAAGGCATCGAGCAGCTGGCCTGGCAGGAGGATGCCGACCCGGATACTGTAATGGCAGAAGACGCACCGGGCGAGGTGGCGATTATCGAGCCCGATATGGAAAGCATCCTGGCAGATCTGGACGGTCTGGAACTAATCGCGTTACCCGTGGATCCTTTGGGTGAAGGGCCCGTGCTGCCGGATTTCCGCGGCATGACGAAGCGCCAGGCCCGCGAACGGATCGCGGAACTGGGGCTGATGTGGGACATTCAAGGAAGCGGCTGGGTCGCCGAGCAGGAGCCGCCCCCCGGAACCCCCCTGGCCGAGGTGACCCTCTGCCGGCTCCGGTTTTCCAACGAACGCAAGAAGGCGGAAGATGAGACTCAAGGAACTGTCGAAATGGCTAAACGCTGAGCGTGCGCTCGAGACGGATGCCGTGATTACCTCGGCGGTGGAAGATTCGCGCCGGGTTACGCCCGGCGCGGTTTTCGTTGCGATCCAGGGGGAAACCAGCGACGGGCACGAGCACGCCACCGACGCGGCGGGCCGGGGCGCAGTGGCGATTATCGGAGGCCGGAAAGGGCTGGAGAAATTGGCGGGGCTCCCCTATGTTTACGTGCCGAATCCGCGCCAGACCCTGGGTCTGCTGGCCCACCGGCTCGCGGGCGATCCCTCGAAAGACATGACCGTCATCGGCATCACGGGCACCAACGGCAAATCCAGCACGGCGCTGCTGACGCAGCATATCCTGAAGACCTGCGGCTGCCCGGCGGCCTGTTTCGGCACACTGGGCTATTCGATTGCCGGCGTTACGTTGCAGGCGAAGCACACCACACCGTTCGGGGACGAGCTCGCCGCGATATTCCGCCGGGCGCGGGAGGCGCGGCAGAGTCATGTGGTGATGGAAGTCAGTTCGCACGCCCTGGCGCAGGAACGCGTGGCCGGCATCGATTTTGACGTGGCCGCATTTACCAATCTGACTCAGGATCATCTGGACTTCCACCAGGACATGGAAGCATATGGAGCGGCGAAGCTGCTGCTGTTTGAACGTCTGGAAGGTCCCGGGCGGTTCACGGTGGTGAATCGGGAAGATCCGGCGGCGGACGCCTTCATCCGCGCCTCGCGGGTGGCCTGTTTTACCTACGGCAAAGGCGCCGACGTGCGGGCGGTTGGGGTGCGCGCAGAGGGCCCGGGCACCGGGTTCCGTGTGGAATCTCCGTGGGGCGAGGCGGAAGTCACCGTTCCGTTGGTGGGAAAACACAATGTGCTGAACACGCTGTGCGCAATCGCCATCTGCGGCGGGCTGGAATTGCCGCTTTCGGCGGTGGCCGCCGGGCTGGCGAGCGCGCCGGTGATCCCCGGACGTTTTGAGCGGGTGTCGGCGGGGCAGGATTTCGAAGTCATTGTCGACTATGCGCACACCGAAGACGGACTGCGCAATGTGCTGAAAGCCACGCGCGCGCTCACCCGGGGCAATGTGATCGTGGTGTTTGGGTGCGGAGGAGATCGCGATCGCGGCAAACGCCCCAAAATGGGCGCGGCGGCTGGAGAGCTGGCCGATTACGCCATCATCACCTCCGACAACCCTCGAACTGAAGATCCCGAACAGATCCTGCTGGATATCGAGGTCGGTATCCGGCGCATCGGAAAACATCGCCCCGAAGACTACAACCTGATTCTGGACCGCGCCGAAGCGATTCGACTGGGCATCGCGATGGCAAAATCCGGAGATGCCGTGCTGATCGCGGGCAAAGGGCACGAAGACTACCAGATCCTGGGCACAGAGCGCATTCATTTTGACGACCGTGAAGTCGCGCGCGCGGCACTCGAAGGGAGTTGAGCCGCATGGCCTGGACGTATTCACTGGCCGAGCTGGCTGCCGCGATTGAATGCAAACCCGTCGCGGAAACGGCAACATTCTCGTCGATCTCGACAGATACCCGGACGCTCCGGGCGGGCGATGTCTTTTTTGCGCTCACCGGGGCAAATTTCGACGCGAACGCGTTCGTCGGCGAGGCTTTTGCCAAAGGGGCCTGCGCGGTGGTCGCCTCGCGGGCGCACAGCTCCGGCCCCTGCCTGGTCGTTGACGACCCCCTGCAGGCGCTCCAGCGCTTTGCCGCCTGGCATCGCGCCCGTTTCTCGCTGCCGGTACTCGCGATCACGGGCTCCTGCGGGAAAACCACCACAAAAGACCTGATTGCGGAATTGCTGGCCCCACGCTTCCCTGTCGCGAAAACGCCGGGAAATCTCAACAATGACATCGGCGTGCCGCTGTCGTTGATGGAGATTGACGCAGAATCCGGTTTTGCCGTAATTGAAATGGGCGCGAATCATCAGGGCGAGATCGCGGCGCTGTGCGGCATGGCACGGCCAACGGAGGCGGCCATCACCATGATCGCCCCGGCGCACCTCGAAGGATTCGGCAGCATTGAGAACGTAGCCGCAGCCAAGGCGGAGATCGTGCGCGGCCTGGGATCGTCAGGCGTTTTCTACGTCAACACCGGCGATCCGCGGTGCGTGGCCATTGGCGAGACTTTCGCGGGGGAATGCGTCCGGTTTGGCGAGTCGGGAGACGTTACACTGCGGCGCCGGGAATTCCTGCCGTCGGGCGATACCCTTCTGGAGATCGATCCGGTAGGCCCGTTGGCGCTGCCTCTGGCATGCCCTGCTCATGTGACCAACGTGTTGCTGGCGGTGGCCGTTGGACTGCGGCACGGCGCTACGGAATTTGAAGGGCCGCTCCGCAAGGCGCTGGCGGCAGCGACCCGGTTCCAGGTCTTGCGCATCGGGCCGTGGGTGGTTCTGGACGATTCTTACAACGCGAACCCGGCGAGCATGGCGGCCGCGCTGGAAGCCCTCGCGCTCCGGCCAGGCCCCGGACTCCGGGTGGCAGCGCTGGGCGATATGCTTGAGTTGGGCAAGGCGTCGCGCGCACTTCATCGGGAATTGGGCCGGACTGCCGCGGCTGCGGGCGTCCAGCACCTGTTCGCGCGGGGCGCATTCGCGAACGAGGTTGTGGCCGGTGCGCTCAAAGAAGGCTGCCCCCATGCATGCGCCATCGAGTCTCACGCTGATATCGCGGCGGCGGTTCACGCCCTGGAGCCGGAAGGCGGAACCCTGCTGGTCAAAGGCTCGCGCGGCATGCGCATGGAACGTGTGTTCGAATCGCTAAAGGCTTTATACGGCTGAAAGACGAAGGAGCGGCATGTTGTATTACCTGGGAGAGTGGCTGGTGCCGTTCGTCGGCGCGTTTAACGTGCTGACCTACATCACCGTTCGGGCGGGGGGTGCGGCCTTCTCCGCCTTTCTGATCACGCTGCTGATCGGTCCGCGCCTGATTCACCGGCTGCGGCTCTTGAAACTCGGCCAGTATATCCGCGAAGACCACGTGCAGGATCTGCATGCGCTGCACAAATCCAAGGCCGGCACGCCTACCATGGGCGGGACGTTGATCATTTTTTCTGCCGTGGCGTCACTGGTGTTGTGGGGCCGGTTCAGCAACCGCCTGTTACTGCTGGCCACGGTGGTCCTGTGCGTGCTGGGTGCGATAGGCTTTCTGGACGACTACATAAAAATCCGGCGCAAACACAACATGGGGCTGACGGCGAAGGCGAAATTCGCAGGACAGATCCTCGTGGGACTGGCGGTCGGCCTGTATGTGCTCTACCGGCCGGTCACCCTGGACGCGACCCACCTGTCGGAACGCGATGTGACGGATTGGCGCGCATTGATGACCGAGCTCTTTGCAGGGGAAGGGATGCGCCCGGGCACAGCGGCGGCCCGGTTCCGCGAACTGCTGCCGCCCGAGATCTGCAGAAGCGTCGAAGAAAACCCGTGGAAATATATGTGGCGCAGCACATCCACCGAGGAAGTGCGCCGTGCGCTCAACGGCCTGCTGTCCCTGCCCGATCTCTACGATGCCGGGAGCATGGGCTCTCTGAACCTGACCAAAGAAGGCCGCCAGTTGCTCCAGGCCCATGGCACTGGCGGGTCGCTGAGCACGATGGAGCTCGCGCGCCTGAACCGGCTCCTCCTGGAAGCCACCTTCCCAGATAGTATTCCGGCGACTCAGCCCGATTTGCACACCAGGGTGGAAGTGCCTGGATTCCGCTGGGTGCTGATTCCATTGGGAGCGGCCTATGTCCTGCTGGTCGTCGTGATCCTGGTGTCCTCATCCAATGCGGTCAATCTGACCGATGGGCTGGATGGTCTGGCGGCGGGCGCGTCGATCATGTCTCTGCTGGCCTACACCGCGATCGCCTATGTGGTGAGCCGGTCGGACTGGTCGAGTTACCTCTATTTGATCTACGTGCCCGAAGCGGCCGAACTGACGGTGTTTGGCGCGGCCTTGCTCGGGGCCGGCCTGGGATTCCTGTGGTTCAATTGCCATCCGGCGGATGTGTTCATGGGCGACACAGGGAGCCTGGCGCTGGGCGGCGCGATCGGCACCATGGCGATTCTCACGAAGCAGGAGCTGCTGCTGGTTGTGGTGGGCGGCCTGTTTGTGCTGGAAGCGCTGAGCGTGCTGCTTCAGGTTGCATCGTTCAAGCTTCGGGGCAAACGGATTTTCAAAATGGCGCCCATTCACCACCATTTTGAGCTGGCCGGCTGGTCAGAGACCAAAGTGACGACCCGGTTCTGGATCATCTCACTCATATTTGCCCTCATGAGTCTGGGGGCATTGAAATTCCGGTGATAACGTGGATATTCGCGGCAGGAAAATAACCATCATCGGCATGGGACGCACCGCTCTCGCGCTCGCCCGGCTGCTGACTCGGGAAGGCGCAGAGCCGTTTGTTACAGAGCTTCAGGGCGAGGCGGCCCTTGGGGAAGCGCCGGCGGCGCTTGACCGGCTGGGCGCCGCCTGGGAGTGCGGCGGCCATTCCGAACACGCGCTGACGGGCGCCGCTCTGGTCGTGCCGAGCCCCGGCGTGCCGCTGTTGTCGCCCCTGCTTCAAAAAGCGCGCGCATCCGGTATCCCGGTGATGAGCGAGATGGAGCTGGCCTGGCCGTTCACCCGGGCCCGCATACTCGCAGTCACGGGCACCAATGGAAAAACCACGACGACCGAGCTTATCCGGGCACTTATCGAGTCCTGCGGCCATACGGTGCTGCTGGCGGGGAACAACGACACACCGCTGTCCGCAGCCGTGATGGTTGAGCCCGCTCCCGCGTACATCGTGCTCGAGGTCAGCAGCTTCCAGCTCGAATTTGCTGAGACGTTCCGGCCGTGGCTCGCTGCCCTGTTGAATGTGACGCCGGATCACCTCGACTGGCACGGCGGCATGGACGGGTATACCGCGGCAAAGCGGCGGCTCTTCGCCAGGCAAAGCACCGGTGACACGGCGGTATTAAACGACGACGACGCAGTCGCCGCATCGCTGGATGTCCCGCCCGAGGCGTCGGTGTGGCGGTTCAGCCTCGAACGCCCGGAAGATCGCGGGCTCTGGGTCAAAGGGGGCGGGATCTTCCATGGTGGGCGGCAAGTCGCACGAACGGCCGATACGAGACTGCCCGGGCGGCACAATCTTCAGAATGTGCTGGCCGCGCTGTGCATGATGCGCGCGGGCCAGTTCGCCTGGGATCGGGTTCTGGCGGGTCTGCGCGAATTCAAGGGGGTGGAGCACCGGATTGAATTCGTGACGGAAGAGGGCGGCATAGCCTTCTACAACGACTCGAAATCGACAAATATCGACAGCCTCAAAGTCGCCCTCGAGAGCTTCGAACGGCCGCTCGTCCTGGTGGCGGGCGGACGGGGCAAAGGCGCCGATTACCGCGTACTGCGGCCTCTCGTTGCGCAGCATGTCAAGGTCCTGATCACGCTGGGTGAGGACGCCCCTCTGCTGGAAGCGGCATTTGGCGACCTGGTGCCGGCGCGCCGGGCCACTGACATGGGCGAGGCCGTAGCGGCGGCGCGGAACGCCGCCGAGACAGGCGACATCGTCTTGCTGTCGCCCGCCTGCGCCAGTTTTGATATGTTCGACAATTTTGAACAGCGGGGACGCGTTTTCAAGGCCTGTGTACGAGAACTTGTGAAAGGATAGTGCGGTGAAACGGGAAACGCTGCTGTTGCTGGTGACGGTGATGATTTTGAGTTCCGTGGGCCTTGTGCTGGTGTTCAGTGCCAGCCCGGCCTACACGAGCGTCACCGGCAAGGACGAATCCAAGGACATGTTTCACTTTCTTTCACGCCAGGTCATTTTCCTGGCCCTGGGTTTCGCGGGCATGCTGGCGCTTTCCCGGATCGATTATCACGTGTGGGGCCGGCGCTGGGCGTATACGCCCGTCGTGGTGATTTCTCTGGCCTTACTGGTGATCGTGCTCGTCATCGGAGCCGAGATCAATAATTCACGCCGCTGGATCGCCCTGCCGATTGGTACGCTCCAGCCGTCCGAGCTCGCCAAATTCGCGCTGATCATTTTTCTTGCGGCCAAACTGGCGGAGAATCAGCGTGATATTGCGAGTTTTCGCCGTGGATTTATTCCTCCGGTGTTTTACATAGCCCTGTTCGCGGGGCTGGTGGTGCTCGAGGAGGATCTGAGCACGCCCATGGTTATCGCCTGTTCAGGCATGCTGCTGGTGGGCATGGCGGGCGCGCGGTGGTCACATCTTTTCTTGAGTGCCTGTGGCGGGAGCGCCATGGTGGTTTTCCTGTGCCTGACTTCGCCGGAACGCGTCCGGCGCCTCATGGCCTTTCGCGATCCCTGGGGCGATCGGTTCAATGATGGCATGCAGCTCGTGCAGTCGTTGTCGGGATTTGCCCGTGGCGGCGTCTGGGGGCAGGGCGTCGGCGCCGGAGAGCAGAAATTGTTTTATCTTCATGCGGCAAACAACGATTTCATCTTCTCGGTCTGGGGGGAAGAAATGGGCTTGCTGGGTACGCTTTCGCTGGTGGCGCTCTTTGCCCTTTTTCTGATCGTGGGTACGCGCGTGGCCCTGTGCGCGCCGGATCTTCTGGGCGCTCTGCTGGCGGCTGGCGTGGTGTCCATGATCGCGATGCAGGCAGGCATCAACATGGGCGTCACCACGGGGTTGCTGCCCACCACCGGATTGCCGCTGCCGTTCATCAGCGCGGGCGGCAGCGCGCTTATTGTCAATCTGGCCATGGTAGGCCTATTGTTAAACGTCGCGCAGCAGGCATCAGAACCAGAACCCAAAGGCCACCGGCTGGCGGCGGCGCGAGCGTAAGGCGCGAGGCAAGGCAGTAGCAGTGCTATGCGGATAATGATTACAGGCGGCGGCACGGGCGGGCATACGTCTCCGGCCGTGGCCGTCATTGAAGAACTTCAGAAACGGGACGCAATGCTCGCCGTTCAATGGATCGGCCGGCACGGCGGAGTGGAACAACGCCTCTGCGAGCGCAACGGCATCGCATTTCGCGGCGTGCCGGTCGAAGGATGGCCCCGGAAGCGTTCTCTGCGCCGCGTCTGGGTCGCGTTGAAACTGGCCTGCAGCGTGGTGCGTTGCTGGCTCTATATCGGGACATTTCGCCCTCAGGCGGTGCTGGGCGTGGGCGGATACGTGTCGCTGCCCCTGGGCCTGGCGGCACAGCGGCGCGGCGTGCCGACCGTCATCCACGAACAAAACCGGCTTCTGGGCATGGCCAACCGGATGCTCGCGCCAAAGGCGGCACGGATCCTCCTGAGCTTTCCCAATACGATGGGCACGTATCCGGCAGAGCGCGCCCGCGTGGTCGGCAATCCCGTGCGCGAAGGCTTTCTGCATCCCCCGCCGCGAGACGAAGCCTGCACGGCGCTTGACCTCGATCCCTCCATCCCGGTCGTGCTGGTCTGTGGCGGAAGTCAGGGCGCGCAATCGCTCAATGACGCCCTGGCCGGCGCGTTGCCGCAGTTTTTGCCGGGCTCGATTCAGTTTCTGTGGATGGCCGGACAATCCGGGATCACGGAGGCCCGGCGCATCGCGGCCGAACACACGTTGCGGATCGACACGTTTGCCTTCATCGACGACATGGTCACGGCCTGCGCAGCCGCCGACCTGGTCGTGAGCCGATCGGGTGCATCGACCACGGCGGAGCTGGCCTGTCTCGGCAAACCGTCGATTCTGGTGCCGTTTCCGCACGCCACCGACAACCACCAGGAGCAAAACGCGCGCGCCTTCGAAGAAGCGGGTGCGGCGCGAGTCATACTCGACCGGGAATTGACCGGCGACGGCCTCGCGGCAGCCATCCGCGAACTTCTGGACGACGACAGCCTCCGGAGCCGGATGGGCGAAGCCGCGCGTTCTCTGGCCCGGCCCGGCGCAGCGGAGACCATCGCCGAAGAGATCTTCGCGCTGATCTTTGAAGGCGTGGTCGAGACGGCGTCCGGCGACGAAGTCTAGCCGCTCTCTTCCCGGCGCTGGCGCCGATTCACGAATTATTCGTTCAATACCGCATGGGCATGGCGCGCATAGTGTCCACGAAGATCCTGCGCATACGTGCGCAGGATGCGTTCGCCCAGGCCCTCATGATCGCCGCAGCGATACAGCGCGCGGGCAAGAATCAGCTCGCGCAGAGAAAGCGTGCGCGAGATGTTCGGGTCCGCGATAAGAACCTCGCTCTGAGCGCGTTCAATGGTCGTGGCCGCGTAACCGGTCATCTCCGGCATCTGAAGCAGGCGGGCCAGCGGTTCTGCGGCTTCGGGGGCTTTCAGGGATTCCAGCGCGATGGCCACCGCCCGGTGGTGGGAAAACTCGCTTTCCGCATTCAACGCGCCCAGCTTGCGCAGCACGGGTTCCAGGGCGCGCTGGTCACCGCTGGTCCCTGCCGCGATGATCAGGCTGTCGACGTAGCTGACACTGTTGCCGTACTGCCCCATGCCGGTAAAATTCCAGCCTTCGTCCCAATCGTGGCTGTCGATCGCCTCCACCAGGGTTGTGATGCCCATTGCGTCGCCGAGCATGCCCAGGATGCGGGCGTAGACGAGCGGATCGTCCGGATTGGCCGCCAATTCGTATGCCGAGCGTAAAAAGGGCCGAGCTTCGTCCGGTTGGGCCAGAATAATGCCCAGTCCGTCGAAATCGTTCACGACGTTTGCCACCGCGTTGCGCAGTTCACCTTCTGTGAAGGGGTAGGAATCGGTATCCGTGAGCACATTTTCGGGGACGCAGCCAATTTCAACGAGATGCCGCTGCAGCGCCTTGATGTCGATATCGCGCAACGGCGAGCGGCTTTTCGCGGCCATGGCGGCGGCTGCCCCCGCGGCATAGCCCTGGTTCTGAACGTCGGGCTGCATGCGCAGGATAGGAATGGCGTCGCGGTGGGCGCTGATGCCCAGGCCGGTGACCAGCATGCCGTCGTATCCCCGGGGCAGCAGCGCGCGGTATGGCGTATACCCGCCCACGCCTTCCTTGTGGGGAGGATCCAATGTGAATAAGGGATGCACCGTGAAGCCATGGCTGTCGAAATTGCTTCGCGAATACCCGATGCTGTCCGGGTAGGTCCGGCCGTTGAAGAGGTCCAGGGGTGATATGACAAAATCGCCGACGACGCGGCGGCGTTCACGCGAATCGACGATCTGCGCCAGGTCGAACGCGGCTTCATACTTGCCTCTTGCAACGACGAAGGTGCGCCAGGTGTCGAAAAGGTCTCCGTCGTCGGTCAGCGTGTAATCGGTGTTGGTGTAATGGGCGCCCAGGTTGCGCGGCGGCATGCCGGTGCCCTGCACGGCGACGTGCGACCCGTCCGTATAGACGCTTTGGGCTCCCGCGGCGACCGCGATATCCGCATTGCCGGTGGAATCGATGACCACATGCGCCAGCACTACGCCACGACCCAACGGCGTAGCGACGACCGCGCCTTTGACGGTGCTGCCTTCGACCACGGCCCCGCAGCCGATGCAGCCAAACCAGATGTCGGCGCCGGCCGCACGCAGCTCCCGGCGGTACCATTCCATACGGACCTCGACATCCCATCCGGCGGAGCCTTTTTTGGCGCCAAGCGCTTCCATGGCCGCGTCAATTTCGGCGGTAAACCCCTGCCGGTGGCCCCAGTAGTAATTGCCAATGAGGCCGAGCGTGCTGACACCGCCCAATCCGTGCAAGTATTCGACCACCAGGGTCTTGGCGCCCTGCCGGGCCGCGGAAATGCCTGCGGGCGCCCCTCCGGTGCCGCCGCCGATGACCACCACGTCGTATTCACCCAGAACCGGCAACGCAACGGCCTCCGCGGGAATGGCGGGCAGACCATCCTGAAAAGGCCGGAGACCGGTGAGTGTTTCGCGCACATCGCCCCGTTCAGAGGCCGCATCCGTGTTTCCAGGCACATAGACCGATGGAATCAAGACACGCGATGAAGGCGCATCCGGCTCACCCAGACGGAGCGCCTCCTCGGCGGCGGCCCTGCCGACCCGGGTCCCGGCGTCCATATACGCCAGAGGGCGAAGCAATCTGACAGCGGCATCACGCGGCAGGTCGGCACAACCGCCCAGCACGTACAGCCGGTTAACGTCCGCGGGCCGAAACACATTCAAGTCGATGGCTTCCGCGCCGGGCCAATCGCTATCGAGCGAGGAGCGGCCAAAAATGCGATCGGGCGGGATCTGAAACGGCAGATCTGAGGCCGCGACCTGTCCTCGCGCATAGGACGCGTCCCGCAGGATACTTTCAGCACGGGCAAACGACGCCCACGATGCATCGGGCATGGGGATATCGAGGGTATACGCAAAGGCTTCGTAGTGCATGGCCGCCCCGTCGGCCGCCTGCACGTTCTGGACGGGCGAAGGGAGCGGTTCCACGCGCGCCGGAGTGTCCGCCGGTCTCTCTCCCCCCACGACGATCCGTGTAAACGGATGAGAACCCGCAGGGTACCCGGTAAATTTCGCCCCCGCCATGCGCGCGACCGTACCCCGGTCGGTGGCGTCGATGATCACCCGGGCCAGCACCGCCTGGCGCCCCGAGCGGTTGGCCACGACAATGCCCGCGGGCTCTCCATCAGGATCACGCAAAATATCGGTCGGATAACAGCCATACAAAAACTGGACGCCCGCGCTGAGGAGCGTCTGATCCAGCGTGCGTTTGACCTGCATGGGCGTCGGCGGCAGGCGCCGACCCGGCAGGGCTTCGCCTTCGTTCACCGGCGGCTCGAGCACGATTTCGCCCAGCAACAGGCGCTCGACGTTCGGCGTTTTGCGCGCGGTGACGCGCACATAACGCGCCGTCGCTTCCAGCGGCATGCTCAGCACGAGCGCGGAATCCACGTACGCCCCCTGGCCGAGCCGGTCGTTTTTGATGGCGCCTGCCTCATGCCAGGACCCGCCATCAGTGCTGGTGGCAACGATGGCATCCTGGAGTTCGATATCTCCGTTGCGTTGAAACGCCAGCACGTGGATCCGGGCAATCTCCCGGATCTCGCCCAGGTCGGCCGTTATCACCACATCGCCGTTGTACTGGACGCTGTGGTTGAACGCGTTTTGCCATTTACCGTCGGCGAGCAGGCTCGGCGGCTCAGTATCCTTGTGCAGATCGTGCGATGGGATGCTGGTCTCGTAGGTAAACGGCAGCGGCGTGTGGATGGGCGTCCACGCGGGAGGTTCCGCAAACATCGCCTGGGCCAGCGGTGTTGCAGGCGTTTCATCCGGTTCAAGCCACAGACGGTACGTGCCGCACACGTCTTCGCCGAGATACGGTTGTGGGGCCGCGAGAAACACCTTCGCCCCTTGCTCTGCTGCGGCCACAGCCGCCGCTACGGCCCCCGTGGAGCCGCCGGCCACAACCACATCGACCTCGAATGCCACGGGGATCTGGCGCGTCGATTGCAGCACCGTCCTTTCCTGGGCATCGCTCATGGCGGCCAAGATCAGCAGACCAATGAATACACTGCGCGCGACAAGCCGGTTTTGCATCAACATATCTCCTGAAACATCCCGATGCCTGCTGCGATTATAGGGAGATTTACGCGTCAGCGTAAAGGAAGCGTCCGAAATCGCGGGTTAATGCGCAGTGCCGCGCTATTTTGGTGCATCCAGCCACGGGAGCTGGCCCAGGATCCCCCACTCCGCAGCGATCACAGCTGTCCCCTGGGAAAGGATACGTGGCCCCTAGTCGAAAAAGAGCACGGGCGACCAGGCCTGCTTGCCGTGGGCATCGGTGATCTCCGCCCGCACATAGGCCAGTTTGCGCGGCATGGTGAACGCGCCTTTCGTGAGCGGCTCCGCCTCCGCCACAACCTGCACGCCCTCGGGCGCGGGCGCATAGAACTGAATCTTCTGCACCGGAGAGCATTCCACGATCACCGTGTGGCCTTCGACCCGCAGATCGGTAAATTCCGGCCCCGTTGACGCGTAGAACGCCCCCGCGTGCAATGCGGCCATGATCGCGTCCAGCGTCAACGCCTCCGCCTTGATCATCGTCCATGCCAGGCCCAGGGACACGTTGCTGTGCACATCGTCCACGGCAAGGGCGGGGATCCGCCATCCCCGGGACAACAGGTGGTCCCAATGCACCGAACTGTCCGCCCGGCCATTGTGCCGGCAATCGGAGTTGTAGACTTCCACGGCCTGGACACCGTGTTCTCTCAGCGGCAGGAGTTCCTCGAGGGTGAATCCGCACCAGTAAGGATGAGCGGTTGCAACGAAGGCTCCCGCCTCACGCAACACGCTCATCCGCTCTTCCACGGGGGTCTCGTCATCAAATGACAGGCCCACGGGGACATTGAGGCACAGGAGATGGTGTGGCATCGCGGGTACGGGTGATTTCGGATGCGTCTCCAGGCCGCTGATCAAGAGGAAGTCTTCGGTACAGAATGGCGCGACCTCGCTGGTCTCTTCATGGTCAGTCACGGCCATGACGTCATATCCGCGTGACTTGTATTGCTCGACGCGCACGGGCAGCTCGACATCACCATCCGAGCGCGTGGTGTGAATGTGGAGGGCAGCCTTATACCACGAGCCCGGCAGGGTGAACGGGTTCACTGGCGTCTGTTCCATTGAGAATGCTCCAGGGCTTTAATCCAATGTCTGAAAAAAGACCAGAAAGCCACAGCAGGCATTGGAATCCTGCATTTTCCAGCTGGCGGTTTTGCCGGACGCAGGATACTTATCCGTCAGAGCCTGTGCGAGGCTTTTGAACACATTTTTGCCCGAAATCCCGGCGCGGATCGGGTTGCAGGCGGGCTTCGCTCCCTGGAGCATGCGCGGGCCGCCTTGGCACACGGGTTTCGTGTCGTGGCATACTGCTGTCCGGTCGATCAAGCCGGGTTCGCGCACACAGGAGGAGTAATCCATGTTTCGCAACGGCAGATTCGCTGAATGCTGGCGATTTTTCTTCGTGGTCCTGGTTTTCGCCTGGGTCTGCACGTCTCCCCACGCCGCCGAGTATGCCGGCCGGTCCTACAGCGATGCGGATACTTTTGCTGACACCTGGGTTGCCACCGACGCCCTGGGCCGCTCCGTACCGGGATTTGAAGAGGCCGGGCCCGTCAAACCCGGCAAATGGGTGGGTATCTTCTATTGGACCTGGCATCGCCCGAATCCCGACGGCCCGAACGACAATACGAAGCTGATCGCCACGGCACATGACGGCGTCGTGGACTGGCCGCAAAATCGCGCGCCATATCACTGGGGAGAGCCGGAGCTCGGGTATTACCTGATGACGGATCCGTTCGTCATCCGAAAACACGCGAGCATGCTGTGCGATGCGGGGGTGGATGTCATCTTGTTCGACACCACCAATCCGCCCTGGACCTGGAAGGACGAATATGAGGCCCTCTGCCGCGAATACACCGCCATGCGCGCGGAAGGTAACCGCACACCGGCCATCGGGTTCATCACGCCCTTCTGGGATCCCACGGAAGTGGTTGATCGCCTCTGGAACGACCTGTACCGGCCGGGGCTCTGGCGTGACCTCTGGTTCGTCTGGGACGGTAAACCGCTCCTGCTGGCCAACAAAGCGTTCATTAAAGACCCGGAAATGCTCGATTTCTTCACATTCCGCCGCCCCATGCCCGATTACTGGCTTGGCCCGGACGGCCCGGACCAATGGAGCTGGCTTGAGGTCCATCCGCAGCACGTTTTCCGCAACAGCGCGGGCGAAGCCGATCAAATGAGCGTCGGCGTGGCCCAGAACGCCCTGCCGGATACGCCTGGACCCGCCCCGATGGCCCATAAGGCCGGCGCCATGGGCCGGAGCTGGCACAACGGCGCCAGAGACCTGCGCGAGGGTGCCGTCAACCTGGGGCTCAATTTCGACGAGCAATGGCGGCGCGCGCTCGAGGTTGATCCTCAGTTCATCTTCGTGACCGGATGGAATGAGTGGATCGCGG
>DAOSJS010000013.1:0-27051 GCA_035367355.1 Candidatus Hydrogenedentota bacterium | reverse complement strand
CGTGCTGCAAAACGTTTGCATTTCTGTTTCTATCCGGGCAACGACAGAGGCTGAACTGCTTGTGGGTTCGCGAGGCAAACCGTTCATGGCGCTTTGTGGTAGATTGGAGGCACAGTGCTCAGCGAGGGATCCAAAGGCAGTACTGAACGTGCTCGGCAGTTGGACGAGCGCCTGGGAGAGCTGTTCCAGCAAATCACAGGCAAGCGACAACAACGTGGTTATCCTGGGTAACCAGATCAATTTCCCAAATCGCACTACGTCAGAGAAACAGTGTTTGCCAATGCGTAAGCTTCTATATTCAAAGGTACATGGACGAAACCACGCATGTTGCCCTCCTGCCTTAACCTATGAACCGTCGAAAAATACACAAGAGAATGCACAACTGAAAGGAGATTGCGATGCAGAGACGAACTGTGCGAAACGTGATGTCGCTTGCAGGTACTGCCTGTCTTATTTCTGCGGTTCTTTTGTTGGCTGGTCAGATGGACGGGCCTTCAACTCATGCCACAGCTAGCCACCAACAACTGCTGCGAGCTGAAGAACTCGCGTGCATCTTTGGTGGAATGCGATGCACCAGTGTGGCGACATATCCCTGCAATGGCTCCACCGTTGACTGTAACCCACCCCCCCTGGGCCAGTGTGTCTTCTTGGACCCTGCGAGCTGCTCGAATAAGCTTGTTCCGCCCCCCGTGTCCTATTCAGGCTGCAAGGCCACGAATGACGTTAATGACTGCTGCACCGACGCCGGTGAGCGGTACTGCGGCGAAGAAGGCATGTTCGAGTGTTTCTGTGATGGGCCTTTTGGATCGGCGTACTGCAATGGCAGGCCTGTGGAATGGAAGTTTATCGCGTACATGGGAAAGTCATGCTAAAGCGTGAGTTCTTCCAGGTGACTTGTTGGGGCGTTCTGGGGAGGGATGCGTGTTTTCACCGCATCCTCCCTCCCCGCCCTTGCACAGAGTAACTCTAAAACAGGCTGACATTTCCCAAATCCCGAGGAGATCCACCCATGACACGGACCAGGAGCGGAAGAGGTCTGGGCAGGCCATTCGCCGCCATCACTTTCTTTGTGTTGCTCGCGCGAGCAGCCGGAATTGCCGCCGCTCAGGAGAGCGCTGATGACCTTGTTGCGTTCCATCAAGGTAGAATTTCTCTGGTTGCAGACTTCACGGCCTCGATAACAGAAACAACGAAATTCGGCGCTCCTGGCGGTAGCTCAGTCCAGTCGAGAACAGCGGTTGTTGAAGCGTCGTATCTTTCAAACGGCTGCTATCGATTGGATGTAGACGCCGAGGAAGCAAAACCAGGCCCCGATGGAAGAAACAGGCAGCATTCCTCACAGGTTTCGTATTGCTACGATGGCGAGAAGGTAACCCATTTCTTCCACGGGAGTTTTGTTGAAATCCACCCCCCAGGCACATCAGACGCGCAAGGTCTGTCAACATCACTGAATCCTTTGCGATATGTGTATGTCTACCCGTTCGCCGCAGGCGAGGGAGCTTTGGAGCCGGCTCAGTTTCGGATCCTTCCATCAATCGAACAGGATGGCAGGCGTCTCGTCGTGCTGGAAGTGCGCGTTTCAAAGGCCGATTTGGTTCGCAAGCAAGGAGCAGAACCCAAGCCTGAGGACGCCACCATTGCGGGAGTTGACGAATACTACCTTGATCCAGACGCTGGCTATGCGGCACTTGCCTACAAGAGCTACATTGAGATCAGTGGAGAACGCTTCCTTCGGGAAGAAGCCGCATCGAAGATCCAAGAAATCGCGCCAGGCATTTACTTCCCGACAGAAAAGAGCGAGACCCACTATGATTTCGTGGACAGGAGCAATCTCGCCAACGGAAGTTATCCTAGAATTGCGAGCACGTTTACGTATTCTGACATCAAGGTTAATAACTCGTTTCAGGTGGATGACCTGAGAATTCCCATACCTCCGGGAACACGTGTGCTGGATGTAATCAATGACGTTGAGTATGTTACCCCAAAGCGAATAGACAAGATGACTCTCAATGAACTCGCTCTGGAGATAAAGGCCTTTGAGACTAAGCCGCTTGAATCACCGTTGCGAGCAGAATTCTCAGCGGACGCAAGTCAGGATGACGGGGGTGGAGCAGAAACCCGTCCCGATCTGCGCAAGCGCGTCTGGAGCGCCATAGTGGTTGTTCTTGTTGGTGCGGGAGCGCTTGTTGCTGTGCGTTTCTACCTCAACTCTAAAAAAAAATGACGGGAAACCCATGATTTCTGGCATTCAACATGGCAGGAAGAGATGCGAGCCAAGACCGCCGTGGAGGAAAACCGCGCGGGTATTCTTTGCTGTCATCTCGATGGCGGGTTTGGCCGTTTGCGCGCCGCTATCTGCGGAAACAGTAAGCACTGTCACCGTGACAAATTCTCCCCCTGGCCTTGGCTGCGGCACTGACTGTGTGGCACTCGTTTGCCTTCTGCTAAAGGGGAATTATGCTCCGGCACTTGACGAACTCAGAGATGAGATACCCCTTACGGCAAAAGGTACGTCCCTTCTTCAACTCCAAGAGTTTCTGACCGGTGAGGGATTTATGGTCAGCGCCGTTCGTGACATCCAACCGCCTATAGTACTCAAGCATAGGCAATACGCCATCGCCCATTTGGACAGCGCCCATTTCGTTGTTCTCTTTGCGAAGCCTGACGGGCAGATCGGCGTTGTTGATCCACCGAATTTCGTTGAATATGAAGACATAGCGAAGCACCTAACGGGCAACTATCTCCTTGTCAGCGCCAGGGTGGCGGACCTCGCTTCAGCTCCGCAGTTTCGTTCCCCAAAAATGGGAGACAGCTTTTGGGATAGTATGAAAACGAGACCCAAACGCCTGCAAAAAGCTTTGTTCTTTCTCCTCTCGGGAGTGGGCGTAGTGCTACTCATAATGGGGTGCGTAGGAAGGCGAGGACGAAAGATGAAAGGCCGATAGCATCAGAGATGCGGTGAAGGGGAACGGCATGCTAGGCGGATCTATAAGTCAAGTGTCTATCGTGCGGAGAACGACTCCTTTGTTTGTAGTCGTCTTCGTGGCAAGTCTGATTTTTCCCCATCTATCATCCGCCCACCCAAGAGGGGCTGCGGTCGCGACAACAAAGAGTCTCGCCGCGCTTGACTCTGATATCAAGTGTATCGCTCTCGTTAGCCTTCTTGTCATGGGTGATGAAGCTCGGGTTCTTGACGACTTGAGAACTGTTTTTCCCCCTGGCCCCGCCGGGATTTCTCTCTTTCAAATGAAGCAGTACCTGTGTGCGGAAGGATTGGCAGTGCGCGTTGTTCAGCCTGCGAATGGGCCGATACAATTGGCTCCCAGTCAATATGCTATAGCCCACGCGAACGGGGATCATTTTGTGGTTCTCTTCCTAGAAAGCAATGAGGAGATTGGCGTTGCCGATCCATCAGACATAGCTGACTACAGAAAAATTGCGGCAAGTCTGAGTGGAAACTACCTCCTCGTTGAAGCCAAAGACAAAGAGGTGCCTTCGCATGCTGCAGATGGATCCGCAAGGTGGCAGGGCGCGCTATTCCCCCGTGGAGTTCAGGTCGATTTTGGGGTAGTACAACGCGACAGTGTCTTAAGGGGATCGTTTGTTCTTCGGAATCCATACTCCCACGACATGTTCCTAGCCCAAGTCGCGTCCTCCTGTGGGTGTTTGGAGGTCGATGGCTTTCCTCGGAACATCGCTCCTTTCGATTCGAGCGAGGTGGAATTTACGTTTCGAGTGGGAAGAAGTGCTGGAGAAATCGCAAAACACTTGATCGTGCAAATAACTGAGCCCCACGCAATCACGCAACGAATTGATGTGTATGCCCGTGTGTCTGGCGGCACACTGATATCACCTCCACAGCTTCAAATCAGCGCCGAACAAGGGGCGCAAATCCAACGAACGGTGGAGGTGCGCGGTTCCTATGACATGCCAGAAGGTGCCAACGTACCCATCCGAATTGATGGCGCGACTCTCGATATCAAGTGTCTCGACCTTGAAGTCACGCAGGTTCGCAGCGGGTTCTTTCGACTCACCGTGAGCGGCGTGATGGCCTCGGAAGGGCGGACCGAAGGCAAGATCATGCTTCATACCAACGATCCTCAAAAGTCACTTCACGAGATCCCTCTTCAAGTTGCTGTGGAGCCCACTGTCTTCCCAGTTCCCAAAGAAGTTATCCTTCTGCCAGAAAAAGGCAAACGGCTGCGTGGACTGGCTGAGGTGAGGTCACATATGCCCATCCGTATCGAGTCATGTCAGGTGTCTAGCGAATTGTTTCAGGTCGAGCATCTACAAGACAGTTCTGAGTCCTGCCGAAATTTGTTCGCCTTTTTCGTGGCGCAAGAAGACTCCCATCAACTGCCGGATCTGAGAGGATTCGCCGACATCTGCTTCTCTTTCTCGCGAGGAGGCACAGGCACTGTGCGAATTGGTTTGCGTACGGGCCAAGCGCTTCCGTACTTGCAGAAGTAGATGTAAAAGGACTTTCAACGTGAGTGCGCACAGCGGGATGCACGTGGACAGAACTCATCTCAAGTAAGAATCGCTGAATTGTACCCCTCGTGTCGGATAGACAACATGATTTGCGAGCGTTGTCCACTTCATCCCGCCGTGCGCCGTTGTGCCACTCAAGTGCTGAAACCGAATGCTGGAACGCGGCACGTAGGTAACGATTACCTTTTGTGCTGGACACGAAAAGGAATTGACCTGCCCCCAGTTCATGTACCACTCATGGCGAGCGGGGTCGCGTCGCTTTGTTGCCCCCTCGGGCTTCGGCATTGCCGGAATTCCAACTGGGCGGGATAGGCCGATCGGAGTTGTGGCGAAGCGTGACGAATTCTGCCGGAGGCATGTAATTCAAACTGCTGCGGGGACTGCCCCAGTCCATCCAGGTAATGGCAGCGCGTGGGGGTTGCCCACATAATCCCGATGGGCAGGCACAGGGGCCTGCCCATCCATTAGAAAAACTCCAGGAAATAGTCGATGACCTAAACAACCGGCCCCAAAAATGCCTCGGAACCGAACACCCAATGAAATCTTCCTGCAGAAACGGAAAATCGCTTTGCGTGCGCTGAAAACGTGAATGTGCTGTGCTCCACAACGGGCTACCGCAAGGGATTACAACCTGTGTATACTGTTTATACTGGGCATAGAATGCCCCGAGGGTTCACACAATGCCGCAGCCTCCCGGAAGGGAGTAGAACGACGATCATGCCATTAATGGAAGAAATGGAACGGTCCGGAGCGTGGCTTTTCCGGTGGCGAAGCTATTTGCCTCTGGTGCTCGTCGTACTGTTTCTTGCCGGCCTGCAATATTTCTCATATCCCTTTGGAAGCCATCTGCTTGACCTTGCGTGGGAAATAATTTGCCTGGCGGTATCACTCATCGGCCTTGGGCTTCGCATTGCAACCGTTGGATGCACACCGCCGCACACCTCGGGCCGCAACACCAAAAAACAAGTCGCGGAAGAACTCAATACGACCGGGATGTACTCGGTGGTGCGGAACCCCCTGTATCTGGGCAATTTTCTGGTGGGACTGGGCCCGGCACTCTTTCTGCGGATCTGGTGGATCCCCGTCATCTTCCTGCTGGCTTTCTTCCTCTACTACGAACGCATCATCTTTGCGGAGGAGATGTTTCTGCGCCGGAAATTCGAGGATCTCTACATCCACTGGGCCAATGCGACCCCGGCCTTTCTGCCTCGATGGCGCCAATGGCGCCCTTCCAAATATCCGTTCTCGCTGAAAAAGATCCTTCGCCGTGAACATCAGACCTTGTTTGGACTCATCCTGATCTTTTACCTGATTGAGACCATCACCGAGATCGTCATGGGGAATTCGCCGCGTCTTGCGCTCGATTGGCCCGACCCTGTGTGGAATATCATCCTCGCGCTGGGCCTGGCCGTGTTCATTCTTCTGCGGCTCCTGCGGAAACGTACCACGTTACTGCAGGAAAACCGTTAACGGCCGACCCTTCATCGAGCCCCGCCCCAGACCCGCCAACAGGAAAAAGGACGTCCAAACCCTGAAAAACTGAACTCGTGCACTCAGAATATGAATGGGCGTTGGCTAAACCTTACCGGAACCGTTTGACTTCAGACCCGTCATCCGGTAAAATCCATCGTATTACCGGGCTGTACCAGCCCGGTTTTGTTTCCTGCCGCGAATTCCGTGGACGGGTAGCTCAGGTGGTAGAGCATCGGACTTTTAATCCGGTGGCCGCGGGTTCGAGTCCCGCCCCGTTCACCAATGAATATAAGGACTTACGCTTAGTTGCGTGAGTCCTTTTTTGCATCCTGCCGACCCTGGCACAAACAGGGCGCACCACCAAACCATTTTTCGCGACATTTCACACTCGCTGACACCTTTCCCAGGCGCCGCGACACAAAACCCGCAAAAATGCGCGGCTGCGTTGATGAAACGCCCCTGTATCCGCCCGACACCTCAGCCAGCAGGGCCGAAGCGAGGCGGCCAGTGCGTTTTGTGTCTCCGCAAGCCGGGGGATGGTATCATAGGGGCTATGGATCACAAGACACAGGATAATGCGGCGGCGGCGTTTGCGGAGCTGGTGCGTGAGGCGAGTTTGCTGGTAGAGCAGACGGCGCATGTACGGAAACGGACCTTGTCGCTTTCGTCGGAGGTTGCGGCCTTGTTTGCGCAAATGGGTCCGGCGGACTCCTCTGCCGCACCGGCGGGTGCAGTGAACTCCCCTGACGGGCCGACGGATGCGGTGCAGGCAAGTGTGGCGGGCGCAGCAACTGAACCGGCGGGTGCGGTGCAGGCGGGTGCGGTGGATTCCCCTGCCGGGCCGGCGGACGCGGGGCGGGAGCGTCTGGCGGATTGGGCGGCGCTGCAGGCGGAGGTGGCGGAATGCCGGAACTGCGGCTTGGCGGATTCGCGCACAAAGACCGTGTTTGGCGCGGGCAGCCTCGATGCCGAGCTGGTGTTTGTGGGGGAAGCCCCGGGCGAGCATGAGGATTTGCAGGGTCTTCCGTTTGTGGGACGGGCGGGCGCGTTTCTCACCGATGTCATCGAAAAAGGGCTGAAACTGACCCGCGATGACGTGTTTATCTGCAATGTGCTGAAATGCCGTCCGCCGGGGAACCGCGATCCGAAGCCGGATGAACGGGAGGCCTGCGAACCGTATCTGATCCGGCAGCTCGCGCTGATCCGGCCCAAGGTGATCTGCGCGCTCGGCGGCCATGCGGCGAAGATGCTGCTGAAGACCGAGGCTCCGGTGGGGCAGCTTCGCGGCAAATGGCATTTTTATCAGGGCATACCGGTGCGGGTGACCTATCATCCTTCGTATATTGTGCGTTCGGAAAACGAGCCTGCCCGCCACAAGGCCGACAAGCACAAGGTCTGGGAGGACATCAAGGAGGTCATCCGGGTCTTGAACGGCGAGATCGCGCCGCGGCCGGCGTCCGGCGAACCGGGTGGCGGTCCGGCGTATTCCGGCTGACCTCAGCATGGACGGGATGCCGACGACATATCCCCGGATTCGCTGGCGCCAGTCGCTCATTGTCCGCGTGATCATCCTGTGCGCATTGCTGGTGGTTTGCCTGCTCGGCGCGGTGTATGTGGCGACCCGCTTCTATTTCGCGCGGGTGGTCGAGGAGATGCACGAGCAGACCGGGAAGATTGCGAACATCGTCTCGCTGTATTACGAGGAAAACCCGGCGGCGCCGCTGGAAGATCTGAAGGCGGAGCTGTCGCGGGAAGGGGCGGACATCCAGTTTCTCGACGGCGAAGCGATGCAGACCCTGGTGACCATCGAGCACGATGAGCAGGGGCAGATGTACAAGGTGGCCTATTCCACGCTGCCGCTGCCTGACGGCCGCCAGGCGCTGCTGACCGTGCGCCTGAACCTGCAGCCGCAGACGGAGATCATCAAGGCGTTTCGGAACAAGTACCTGCTCACGCTGACGCTGGGCTTTTTGCTGACCATCGGGCTGATGGTATATTTCATTGCCAAAACGCTGCGTCCTCTGCGCGAGCTTACGCAGCGGTGCAGCCGGATCTCACAGGGGCATCTCGAAAATGTGGAGATCCGCAAAAACGCGGGCGAGATCCTCGCGCTGGAGCATACGTTCAACGGTATGGTGAACGCGTTGAAAGAGAAAGAACTGATGGAAGCTAATCTGCGGCAGGCCCAGCGGCTTTCGGCGCTGGGTTCGCTCGCGGCGGGCGTCGCGCACGATATCCGCAATCCGCTCAATTCGATCAAGCTGCTGTCGAGCCATGTCAGTGATACGCTCGACAAGGACGGAGACCGCGAACGCGCGGTGAAACAGGTGCGGACGATCCGCCAGGAAGTGGACCGGCTGGAGGAGATCGTGACGGGGTTTCTCTCGATGGCCCGGGAGCAAGAGCTGAATCCCGCGCCCAGCAAGGTGGATGCGCTGCTCGATGAGTGCGTCCAGCTGATTCATAAGGACGCTGAGCAGCGGGGAGTTCGCCTCACGCACGAGCTGCGCGCGGGAGAAACCGAGCTGATGCTCGATTCGAAACAATGGAAGCGGGCGGTCATCAACGTGCTTTTGAATGCGCTGGAGGCAACGCCGCCGGGCGGGCGTGTGCGGGTCTTTTCGCGGGTAACGGATGAATCGTGCGAGGTCGAAGTGCGCGACGACGGCCCGGGCATGCCGCCCGAGGTGACGGAACGGGCGTTCGATCCGTATTTTACGACCAAAGAGACCGGCACGGGCCTGGGATTGTCCATCACCCGGGGCATTGTCGAGGAACACGGGGGCACCATCCACCTGACGACCCGGGAACAGGCCGGGTGCCAGGTGCTGATCACTTTGCCCTTACGGAATCTGCAGCTATGAACGCGCTTCGGATCCTGATAGTCGAAGACGACGACGTGCAGCGTGAGATCATCTGCGATATCCTGCGCGAGGCCGGGTACACGGTGGAGGCCTTCGGTTCGCCGCGCAAGGCGGTTGCCGCGCTCCAGAAAAGCACCTGCGACCTGCTGTTGACCGATCTGCGCATGCCCGAGATGGATGGGCTCGACCTGTTGCGCGAAGCGCTGCGCCTTCGCCCGGAAATTTCGGTCGTGGTGATGACGGCCTACGCCACAGTGCAGACGGCGGTCACGGCGATGAAAGAGGGGGCGCTGGATTATCTGGCGAAGCCCTTCGACAAGGACGAATTGCTCGTGGTGGTGGGCAAGGCGCTCGAACAGGCCGAACTTCGCCGCGAGAACCGGCAGTTGCGCGAGCTGATCAGCGACACCACCGCTCTGGGCAACCTGGTGGGCCAGAGCCCGGCCATGCAGAAGGTCTTCGATACCGTCCGCCGCGCCACGCGCGTTTCGAGCACGGTGCTGATCCAGGGCGAATCGGGCACGGGCAAGGAGATGGTTGCCCGGCACATTCATTTCAATGGCCCGCGCAAGGCCCGGCCATTTATTGTAGTGAATTGCGCGGCGATCCCCGATACGCTGGTGGAAAGCGAGCTGTTCGGGCACGAAAAGGGCGCCTTTACGGGCGCGGAGGCAAGCCGCCAGGGCAAATTCGAGGTCGCCCACGGCGGCACCATTTTCCTCGATGAAATCGGCGATATGCAGCTCGAAAGCCAGGCCAAACTGCTCCGGGTGCTCCAGGACGGCGTAGTCGAGCGGGTGGGTTCGTCGCAGTCGCGCCATGTGGACGTGCGCGTGCTCGCGGCCACGAATCGCGACCTGAAGGCCGTGGTGGCCGACGGTCAGTTCCGGGAAGACCTGTATTTCCGGCTGGATGTGCTGCCGATCCGGATTCCGCCGCTGCGCGAACGGATTGAAGACCTGGCCCTGCTGATCGATCATTTCCGGCAGAAACTGGCGAAGCGGTTCGGCCGTCCGGCCCCCGCCGTCAGCGCCGCGGCCATGGACGCGATGAAACGTTACCGCTGGCCGGGCAACGTTCGCGAGCTTGAAAATACCCTCGAACAGGTCTTTATCCTCTGCGATAAGGATTCCATTGGAGTTGACGATCTGCCTGAAAAGTTCAAGACGCGCGAACCTCAGACTGGCGATGTGCAGCTGCCGTCGGGCGGGTTGATCCTCGAAGAAGTTGAGCAGGACCTGATCCGGCAGGCACTGGCCCGTTCCGGCGGGCGGATTAAGGAAGCGGCCGAGCTTCTGGGCCTTTCGTACAAAACCCTGCAATACCGCCTCAAAAAACACGATATCGACAAGCACGAAGCCGGCAGCTCGTGAGCCGTCTCCAGCGCGGGAAGCTTACAGCGGGAAAAACTCCAGGGCGTTTTCGCGCAGGATGCGGCCGGCATACCACAGCGCCCCGGCCTGATCCATCGCTCCCTGCTCCACCCGTTCCGCCAGCACCTCGGCGACAAGCCGCCGCGCGAGCGTGCAATGGCCGTAGGCGCCCTCGACGTAGTTGGAATCGCCCCCTCCCGCGAAGATCTTGTTGGCGGGGATGGTGTCGATCCATTCGTGGAGGGTGCGTTTGAAGGCGTGGGGCGAAATGGCCTGAACCCAGCAGAGATCGGCGTAGACGTTGGTGAAATACTTGGCAAGCACGGCCAGTTCCCCCGTGAAGGGGTAACCGGCATGAAACAGGTCAAACCGGGCGTCGCTGTATTCCATGATCACGTTGGTGAGGTGCAGTGGGTTGCTGTTCTCGAGGTAGTTGCCGTTGCCCTCCTGCAACCCGGTGTGGATCTGAATGGGCAGACCGCGTTCGGCGGCGCGGCCGATCAGGGTGCGGGTCATGAAGTCCTGCAGCGGTTTAAGGTCGCCGAACGTGAGATCCTGGGACTGGCTGAGCCAGATGCGGTCAAACGCCCGCCCGGCCTCGGCCTTGGAGAAGCGGTCGAAGCGGAGCGTCCGGCGGTAGGCGAGGAAGATCTTGACCGCGGCGATGCGCTGCCGGGCGAACGCGTCGAGCCTGGCTTCCTGGGCGTCGAGCAGCTGGTCCAGGGTCTGGATGCTTCGGCCCGCCTCCTTCTCAAGTAGTGCCAGGTCGTCGCGCGTGCCGGGTATCGCGTAGTGGTCGAGAATGGGCACGGCCCGGAAGAGAGCCTGATCGACTGCCACGGGCTCGCCGGGCCAGGTGATCACGAGGCTGCAGTCGATATTGGCTTTGTCTTTGAGCACGGTGCGGTACCAGCCCGGCTGGCTGCGGGCTTCGTTGATGCGGCGTGACAGCTCGGCATACGTGTCTTCATTAATGTCGTCGATGCCGAAAAGGTCGCTCATGTAGCGGGTCATGGCACGGCCGTAGCTGGTGGTTTTTGCGTAGGGCCAATAGGGGGCGAGGAGCTTCCAGCGTTCCTCCAGCGACAGGCCGTTGTTCGGATTGCGCAGTGTTTCGAGGGCCTCGTGCGACATGCCCGCGGATACGAGGTCGGAGCAGACGTAGTGCTCGAAGAAATCAAAGAGGCTCCAGGTGCGTCCGGCGAGCGTGGTTTCCGGCGGGATGTGTTCGTGGGTATCGATCAAAGGAATGGCGGCGATGGCGTCACACAGTGCCTGAAAGGCGGGGCTTTCTGTCTGCATGGAAATGCGTTCCTTCATCCGGTTTGGCTGCGGCCGTGCCATTTGATCTTTCTATGGTACACGAAGACGTGGGGGCAAACGTAGCCATATTGGAGGGGGAACACCTGACGCGGGTCCGATATTTTCCACGGGCTGCTGCGCTCAGTCTTTGCCCCGGGGCGTGATCAGGCGGATGTCGGCATCGAGGCCCAGGCGCATCTTGAACTCGTTCTGAAGTTCGTTCTGCAGATCGGTAAGCATCCACATGACGTCAGAAAAGAGGGCGCTGCTCATCTCGATCGCGACAATGACGTGGCGCTCGGCAACTTCGACATGGAACCGGTGCCCGGCGGCGCGGGTCTGTGCCAGCACCTCGGCGATCTGGCATTCGTACAACGACGATTCGCGCACGCGTAACCGCCCGTCGAGCCGGGGGCCGGGTTCAAGAATGGCGCCGGTACGGCCGCATGGGCATCGTTCGCGGCGGAGCGTGGCGGAGATACGAGTGCGGTACCGCAAGAGCGGCACGGCTTCACGCACGAGGGTGGTCACCACCAGTTCGTCGTCCTGCGCCTCGACGAGAAACTGGTCTTCGTTCACATGGAAATGCCCGGCGTCGCATTCGACGCAGAACCCCGGGTTCAGGATCTCGTCTACGCCGAAATTGCACCGTACGGCCACGAGCAGGCCGGCCTCCAGGGCCTGGCGCGTTTCCTGCGGGACAGGACGGGTCAGGAGAATGGTGCGCAAATGGAGCGACGGCGGGTCCATCCGGCGGCGTTCCAGGGTCTCCATGAGTTCGCGGGCGTTGTCCGGCGTGGTGATGAGCATGGTGGGCCGGTAATTCTGCAGCATGGCCAGTTGCGAATCGATGTGAAACGGTTCTTCCGCAATAACGGAGGCTTCGATGGTTTCGGCGCCCATGACATATCCCGATGCGCCGCGGTATACCCCGCTGCCCAGGCAGACCTGTACCACATCATTCACCGTGACGCCGCTGGCGACCAGCTGGCGCGCCACCAGCCGGCCCCATTGGGCCAGGTCCGTGCGCGTGTAGCCCGTGACCAGCGGCGTGCCCCGGAATCCGAGGGTGGGATGGAGGCGGACCACTTCGCGCAGGGGCAGGGCGAACATGCCGTAGGGAAAGGCCTCGGCCAGGGTTTCGGGCGTGGTGCAGGGCAATTGGCCGATGTCTGCGAGCGATTCTATGCGGGTTTCACCCAGAAGCTCGCGATACCGGCGGACGTTGCGTTTGAGTCGCGCCAGGAGCGCCTGCAGGCGTTCGAGCTGGAGCTGCTCGAGTTCGTCGCGGGGCATCGTCTCGTAGCGCCGGTGCAGCACCTTCATTCCCAGATCTCCTTGTATCCTTTTCCGAGATAGGCCCGCTTGACCGCCGCGTTGTGCAGCAGTTCGCTCGCATCGCCTTCCAGGATGATTTCGCCCGTCTCCATGACATAGGCGCGATCGGCGATGGACAGCGTGGCGGCGGCGTTCTGCTCGACGAGAAAGACGGTGACGCCGAGATCTTTGAGTTTCACAATCTCGGTGAAGACCTCCCGCGCCATCAGGGGAGCAAGCCCCATGGAGGGTTCGTCGAGCAGCAGCATCTTCGGACGCGCCATCAGGGCGCGGCCCAGCGCGAGCATCTGCTGTTCCCCGCCGGAGAGCGTGCCGCCCAGCTGGTTGATGCGCTCGGCCAGCCGTGGAAAGCGTTCGCAGACCATCTCGACGTCCATGCGCCGGTACGCGTTGTGGTAGCCGCCAATGAGCAGGTTTTCGCGCACGGTCATGTCAGCGAAGATCTGGCGTCCTTCCGGGACGAGCGCGACCGCGTTGCTCACGCAGCGCCAGGCCGCCTGGTTCTGCACGGGGCGGCCGTGAATCAGGATCTCGCCGCGCCAGGGCCGCAAAAGGCCCACGAGGGCTTTGAGCAGGGTGGTTTTTCCAGCGCCGTTTGCGCCCAGCAGGCCGACGATCTCGCCCGGGCACACATGCAGGCTGATGCCGTGCACCACTTCAAGGCCGCCGTAACCGCATCTAAGATTCTTGACTTGTAGAAGCATGTTTGAAATCGCTGCCCAAATAAACTGCGATCACGTTGGGATCATTCTGGATGGCTTGAGGCGAACCCTCGGCGATCGTGGCGCCGTTGTCCAGCACCAGGATTTCGTCCGAAATATCCATTACCAGCGACATGTCGTGTTCTACGAGAAGGACCGTGATTCCGGTGTCGCGTATTTTTTCAATGAGCTGGCCGAGTCCGTCGGTTTCGCGCATGTTGAGTCCGCTCGCCGGCTCATCCAGCAGGAGGAGGTCGGGCTCCGTGGCCAGGGCCCGGGCCAGCTCGACCATCCGCCGCTGCCCGAACGCAAGCGCGCCGGCGGGTGCGGCGGCATGGCCGGCCAGGCCGACGAAGTCGAGCCGCGACAGGGCTGAGTCGCGCATGGCTCGTTCCTCCCGGCGCTGCCCCGGCGTTCGCAGGGAACAGCCGGCAAACTCGCTTCGCGTGCGGCAGTGCTGCCCGACCATGACGTTTTCGAGCACGCTGATCTGGAGAAAAAGGCTGGGATTCTGAAACGTGCGTGCCAGGCCTGCCTGCGCGATCTGGTAGGGTTTGCGTCCGCCGATTTCCCGTCCCTTGAAACGCACGCGCCCGGATTCGGGTTTAAGCAAGCCGGAGATGAGATTGAACAGCGAGGTCTTTCCGGCGCCGTTGGGCCCGATGATGGCCTTAATCTGGCCGGCTTCGACGCTGAACGAGACCTGGTCCACCGCCACCACGCCGCCGAAGGCACGCCGTACGTTTTGGACTTCAAGAAGCGCCATCGTTGCTCCTCGCATCCTCGCCTCCACGTCTCCGGAAACGGCGGAGCACTTGCCCCAGCGGTTTGAGCGGTCCCTCCGGCGCCAGGGAGACGATGGTAATGAGAAGGGCGCCGAACACGGCGTTGTCGTAGGAGCCGAACCAGCCGCGCAGCGAGAGGAAGTTGAGGACGATGCTTACCGCGGCGGCGCCCCAGAGGCTGGTGGAGCCGCCGGCCGTGGCGAGCGCGACATACCGCACGGATTTCATCGCGCTGGCTTCGGACGGATTGACGCCGCCGGTGTAGTGCGTCAGCAGCACGCCGGCCAGCGCGGCCAGCAGCGCGCTGGCCACGAAGGCCTTCAGCTTGTAGCGCGCGGTGTTGATGCCCATGGCGTTCGCGGCGGTTTCGTGATCGTGAATGGCGCGCAATGCGCGGCCCACACGGGAATGCACCAGATTGCGCAGCAGAACCAGCACGAGCAGGGCGATGCTGCTCGCGATGTAGTAGTTGTGGACGCGGCCAGCGCTCTTGCCCGAGATGGCCACGAAGTTTCCAAATGACCACGCGGGAACGCCGACGATCCCGTCCGTTGTGCCGGTAATCGTGCTGCCCAGGATGATCTTGTACACGATCAGGCCGAAACCGAGCGTCGCCATCGTCAGGTAGTGCCCTTTGAGGCGCAGCGCTGGATAGCCGATCAAGGCGGCAATCACGAGCGTGGCAGCCATGGCGAGCGCAAAAGCCGCCCAGGGGGCCGCGCTGAGCACGTCGGCGCCGTACATATCCTGCCGCACGACGAGCACTCGGAGGTGTTTCAGCAGACGTCCCCAGGCGGCCGCTTCGAAGCGGGAGAAGTCGGAGGTGGTCAGAACCGCCGTGGTATACCCTCCGATTGCGAAAAACGCGCCGTGGCCCAGCGAAACCTGCCCGGCATAGCCCATGATGAAACAGAGCCCGATGACGACGATCGCGTAGTAAATGGCCATGGTAAGCTGCGTCAGGCAATATTCCTTATCCAAAGCGCGCAGGACGAGCTGCGCCGCGACCAGCGCGACGATGAGCGCGACGATTTCGATGGCCGTCCTCAGTCTCACGCTAAAATTCCCTGACGCTTTCGCCCGCGGGCCTGCCCAGAAGGCCATGCGGGCGCACAAACAACACAAGAAGGAGGATGGCGAACGCGGTCACGTCGGTGTATGCGGCGGGCAGAACGCTCACGCTGAAGGCCTCCAGCACGCCGACCAGGAGCCCACCCAGCACCGCGGCCATCGGATTGCCCAACCCGCCCAGGATGGCCGCGGAAAACCCTTTGATCGCCAGGCCGCTGCCCATTTCATAGTGGGTCAGGGTGATGGGCGAAATCACGCAGCCGGCCAGGGCGCCCAATCCGGCGCTCAGCATGAACGACAAGGTCCGCATGTTGGCGATATTGATCCCGGCAAGCAGGGCCGCCTCCGGATTTGAGGAACAGGCTCGCATCGCGCGGCCGCGCAGGGTGTATTTCAGGAAGATGTGCAGGAACACCACAATAATGGCCACGGTCCCCAGCACCCAGAGCACCTGCGGCGAGACTGCGGCCCCGAACAGGCGGATCGAGGAGATTTCATTGCCCGTAAAATACGGGAGAGAGCGGACTTTTTCGTCCCATACGTGCAACGCGGCTTCCTGGATCAGGATCGACAGCCCGATCGTGATGATGACCAGGTGCAGTATGGAATGCCCGCGCAACCGGCGGAAAAACACCAGTTCAAGGAGGCCGCCCAGCAGGGCCACGAACACCACGGCGCCGGCGACCGCCACCGGCAAAGGCAGGATGAGCGCCAGGCTGACCGCCAGCATCCCGCCCAGCATCACGAATTCGCCCTGGGCAAAATTGAGGATGCCGGTCGCGCTGTAGATCAGGTTAAACCCGATCGCCACAACCGCATAAATGCTGCCTTTGGTGATGCCAGACAGAAAATACTGCAGTATGAGATCGCTCTGTCCCATGGTGTTCCCGTGCGGCACAACGCCCCGGCTTTCCCCCTGCCGGGACGTGTCTCTCCTTCCCCCCTCTGGGGTCATCCGGAACCCGCCCGGCCCGCGGCTACTTCGAATACAGGCGGAACTTGCCGTCCTTGACCGTCTGCATCGTGAACGCGTCGAGGCTCAACCCGGTGTGATCTTCCGGCGAAAAGTTGAAGATCCCTGCCGTGCCCGCGAACCCCTTCAGGTTTTCGATGGCGTCACGGACCTTGGCGCGATCGGTCGTACCGGCCTGCCGGATACCTTCGAGGACGACTGTGAAGGCGTCGTAGGCATGTCCGCCGAAGGTGCTGACGGGCTCGTTGTACCTGGTTTCGTAATCTTTTTTGTAGGTGGCGAGCAGAGCTTTCTGCGGGTGGTCGTCGGGCAGCTCGTCTACCACAAGGAGGCGGCCCGCCACGAACAGGGTGCCTTCGGCGGCCACGCCCGCCTGTTCCACGTATTTCGGGTTGCCGAAGCCATGGCTCTGGAACAGCGGCACGTTGAGGCCAATCTGTTTCATATTTTTGGCCACGATAGACTGGGCCGGCACGATGGACCAGTTGACCACGGCCTGAACGCCTGCAGCGCTCTTGACCTTGGTCATGATATCGGTGAGGTCGGTCGCCTGCTTGTCATACACCTCGTTGACCACAATCTGAATGCCGTGTTCGGGGGCAAGGGCTTCGAGCTGCAGCTTGCCCTGGTTGCCGAATCCGTCATTGCTGGTGACCACCGCGATCTTGCTTATCCCGAGGTCTTTCATCGTGTTGTAAATCCACGTGACCGCCTGGCTGTCTTTTTGCGGAGTCTTGAAGACGTACCGGGCCACGGGGTTTGTAATGGCTTCGGCGGCGGCGCACGAGACCAGGATCATCTCGTTTTCTTCACACAGGCCTTTGATTTGCATCGTTTCGCCCGTGGTCGAGGGTCCGATAATGGCCAGGACCCGCTCTTCTTCGATCAATTGCCTGGCAAACGAGACCGCTTTCTCTGGACTTCCCTGGGTGTCTTTGATGATCACCTCGACCTTGCGTCCGAGAACGCCGCCCTCTGCGTTGATCTTGTCCGCGAGCATCCGGACAGTCTTTTCCTCAGGCGCTCCCAGAAACGAGGCCGGGCCCGTGATGGAAAAAAGCGCGCCGATCCGGATAGGTTTGGCGTCCGCGGCCACCGCCTGGAAAGACACTGCCGCAACCGCCACACACAACCCCAATGCAATAGGAAATGTCCTTCTCATGATAGGCCTCCCTGATGCAGAACCGCTGATGCCGGTCGACTGAACCCCCTCATAAACCGCTTTGCCGAGCCTTGGAGTGAAGCTGTCAGCTTGCCAGAATGCTGGCATGGTGTCAACTGTATGAATCGCGCCATCCATGCGTGGCCGGGGGTGGACAATGGCGGGCTGGCGAGAGCCTCAGGGCACGAGCACGTGGATCGCGTGGACAGAGCGGACCTTGTGGACAGACGTGGGCCGGGTGGACATCTGTTGCGGCAGGATCCGGGCGCGGGGCGCGCGGTTGCGTTGGCGGGCGGAGGTTTCTAATATGTTGCAAACGAAACGGCCGGTGCGGCGGTATGCGCAATGCTCGGAAAGGTAAGAAACCATGATGCGGTTGTCGTTGGTGATGCTTATGCTGATAACGTTGGCGGGGTGTGCGACGATGGAAAAAGGCAGCCAGGGCCCCATGCAATGCTGGGCGGTGGATCCGCTGGTGAAGGTGTTTCGCGATGCAACACCTGACGCGGGCGGTGTTGCGCTGGCCGAAGTGGCCCGGGGCGAACATGCGTCGTTCCAGGTCGTGGTGCGCACGGACGCCGGCATCACGGGCCTGACGGCCAAGGCCTCGCCGTTCAGGCGCGCGCGTAGCAGAGACACGCTCATCCCGGACTCCGTGCGCTTCGTGGGATACGTCCCCGTGGATCGCCCCACCCAGAAACCGTCAAAAGATCAACTGCGAACACCTCCGGCGGACTATCCCGATCCTTTGCTCGAGGACAGCGCCCTGGATGTGGCCGCCGGGCAGGCCCAGCCGGTCTGGGTGACGGTTGCGGTGCCCGTCGATGCGACACCCGGGATCTATCGAGGCACGCTGACCCTGGAAGGACAGACGGGGGACGTGGTCGCGGCCGTGGAATTCCCGTTGACGCTGCGTGTGTATGACGTGGCCGTCGAATCGACGCGGCTCTGGGTGACCGAGTGGTACGGCCTCCAGTGGCAGCACATGGCAATCAATCCGGAGCCGGAGTCGGAAGAATACTACGCGCTGTTACGCCGCTATGCGAACAATATGGCCGAACACCGCCACAATGTCGCCTTGATTTCCCCGCTCGGGCTCGCGGCCTGGGAAGCCAACCCGGACGGCTCGCTCAAGATCGATTTCTCGCGCTTCGACCGCTGGGTCACGATCTTTCAGGAGGAGGGCGTGCTCGGGCGCATAGAAGGAGGGCATATTGGCGGGCGCGTTGGCGGCTGGGAGTCAGACTTCGTCGTACAGATCCGGCGCGTGCAGGACGGCAAGGTGATCAGCGAAAGCGTGGCGCCCGGCGCTCCGGAAGCGGACGCGTTTTACGCGCAGTTCTTCCCCGCGCTGGTCGCGCATCTGAAAGAGAAGGGCTGGCTCGACATCTACATGCAGCACCTGGCCGACGAACCCATTGCCAGCAACGTGGAGTCCTACCGGGCCATGGCGGCGCTGGCGCGGAAATATGCGCCGGAACTGCTGATCATGGAGGCCTGCCACACCAAGGAACTTGCGGGCGCGATGGACATCTGGGTGCCGCAGCTCAATTTCCTGCATGACGATTTTGAGCATTACCGCGAACGGCAGGCGGCCGGCGAGGAAGTGTGGTTTTACACCTGCGTGTTTCCCCAGGGCGAATACGCCAACCGCTTCCTCGAACAGCCGCTGATCAAAACGCGGCTCCTGCACTGGATCAACTTCCGCTACGGCGTCACGGGCTACCTGCACTGGGGATACAACCAGTGGACCCAGGACAGTCCTTTCACGCACTCCACACGCAAGCACGGCGGGCCGCCCTACCTGCCTGCGGGCGATCCGTGGATCGTCTATCCCGGAAAACAGGGCCCGCTGGACTCGATCCGCTTCGAGGCGATGCGCGATGGGATCGTGGACCACGAATTGCTCTGCAGGCTTGCGGAGATCGATCCCGCAGCGGCGGAAACCCTTGCCGCGAAACATATCATCGATTTCGATCAGTACGACACGGGGGTCGAGGCCTTCCGGGCTTCGCGCCGCGAACTCCTCGAACGGCTGGCGGCTCACTGATCGACGCATGGCACGGGCAGGACGTCGCCCGGAAAGGGCTCACATGAGTGAAACGAATGACGGCACAAGCGCAGCGCACGGCGGGATCCGGATCGACGCGGACTATCCGGGCGGCAACATCCTTGTCGAGGGCATCGAGGGCGACCTGGTACGGCTGCATCCCGACCTGCGCGACACCACCACCTGGTGGTTCTACTGGAATTTCCGGGTCCGTGGCGCGGCGGGACGCACCCTACGCTTTGTATTCAGCGGGCAGAACCCCATAGGCGTGCGCGGACCGGCCGTCAGCACGGATGGCGGAGCGTCTTGGGCCTGGCTGGGCACAGATACGGTCGACGAGGGCTCGTTCTGGTACGCCTTCCCGCCGGGCTGCGATGAAGTCCGGTTTGCGTTCACCTATCCATACCTGGAAGCCGATCTGCAGCGCTTTCTCGAGACCTGCCCCGGCGCCGGACGCATAGAAAAGGGCGAGTTGTGTGTGTCGAGAGGCGGGCGGAGTGTTGAATGGCTGCAACTCAGGCCGCGGCGCGAAAAAGTCCGGGGCCGCATCGTGCTGCTCTGCCGGCATCACGCCTGCGAAAGCATGGCGAGCTTTATGCTCGAAGGCGTGCTGCAAGCCGCCGTCAGCAACACGCGCGACGGCCGCTGGCTGCGCCGCAACGTGGCGATACTCGCCGTCCCGTTCATGGACAAAGACGGCGTCGAACAGGGCGACCAGGGGAAAAACCGTGCGCCGCACGATCACAACCGCGACTACATCGAGGAGGGCATCTACCCGGAGGTGCGGGCTGTCCGTGAACTGATCCCGCGCTGGGCGCAAGGCGCGCTGTCCATCGGCCTCGACCTGCATTGCCCCTGGATTCGCGGCGGTTCGGGCAAGCCGAGCGACAACGAGCAGGTGTTCTTCGTGGGCGGCCCCAATCCGGAGACCTGGGCGCGTACGCAGGTGCTCGCGTCGCTGCTGGAGGCCGAACAGCGCGGCCCGATTGTCTATTCGCCACGGTACGACGTCCCGTATGGGGTGGAATGGAACAAAAGCACCGGCACCTGCGGGGACTGGCTCGGCACTCTCGGCGGCGGGCCCGCGGCGGCCACGATCGAGTTCCCGTACGCCAATGCGGGCGGGACCGCCGTGACTCCGGAGGCCGCGCGGCTGTTCGGGCGCGACCTGGCACACGCTTTTCGACGGTATCTTGAGTTGCGGGACAGCTGAGTTCACGCCGGGCACAGAACGGGTGTCTCCCGGCTGTCTGGGCGGTTAGTTTTGCTTCGTTGAACCGGAGGATCGGGCTCTGCTACACTCGCGCCCCATGAACACGCAACACACATTTCCTATCGCATCTACTGCGAACAGAGCGCAATCCGCGCTGGTGGACGTGCTCGCGATCGCGGGCCTGATGGCGCTGGGCGCATGGATTCGGCTTCCGCTGCCCTTCACGCCCGTGCCGCTCACGCTGCAGACCCTGCCTGTGCTGGTGGCCGCCTTTCTCGTGGGCCGCGACCGCGCGATGGCGGGGGCGCTTCTGTACATGGCCCTGGGATTGGCGGGCGCACCGATCCTGGCGGTCGGCGCCACGTTTGGCGTGACTTTCGGCTATCTGACGGGTTTCGCAGCGGCGCCGTGGGTGGCACTGCGCTTCCGCAGTCCCCTGGCGGGGCTGATCGCGGCCTCAGCGGTGATCCTGGGCGCTGGCGCTGTGTGGCTGAGCCTGTACACGGGTTGTTCGCTCGGCGGCGCGGTGCGATTGGGCGCGCTGCCGTTTGTGCCGGGCGATGCGCTCAAGGCGGCCGCGGCGTACGCGATTATCCGCAGCACCCGTTCCTGAACAGGTCTCCGGAAGTCCCCCCGGCCTGCAGCGCACTCGTTGCGGCGTCTTTCGCCCGCTAAGACGATCACTCAGCGGCCCGGCTTATCTCCGGGCGAGGCAAGCCTCGACATCGCGCCGGAATCTTGGCCCGAAGCAGCGCTCGATGATCTCGGCGATGCCGGCATCCAGGCCATCCCCCGATCGCGGGGAGTTACACGTGAAACGGGCCGCTTCAGGCTGGACCGTGAGGGTGGGCGGGTCCTCGTCGTCGGAAATGGCCAGCGGCCACAGGGCGCAACTGAGTGGTTTGACCGCCTCCGGCGCCAGGCTATGGGCCAGCGCGGCGGAATGCAGCGCGCACCACCGGCCGCCGTTGGGCGCCTTATAAGAAAAAACGCAGCGTTCAGCGGCATCCACGGCCAGCGAGGGCCGTGCGCCCGGCATGCGCTCAACCGGATCGATAAAGCCCTCTTTATCATGTAGTCTCCGGGCAAACTTGGCGGCCTCGGGAAGCCAGTCGACCACGCGCCGGGCCTCCAGGGGCGACAATTCCACGTCGTAGCACGAGCAGCAGCTCAGCCCGTTGTCGCATTGCCTGGGGTCGCAGTGGTGGGCGATACCGGTCAGGGCTTTCAGATCGATCCGGTAACCGCCGATGACAGGAAAACCTTCTTCCATGCGATTTCCTCACGTGCTGGCGTCAGGGAAGTACCCGCGAACCCCCGCGCTTCTCCAAAGTGATTCTTAAGTAGTGTTTATAATACAGATTTCCATAAATCACAAGCGTGATCTTTTTGCATATCCCGGGGCGGCGCCGGCCGCGCCCTGGGTGGCTCATGAGGATCCACCCGGACCTTCCGGGGAATTTTACCGTGTTTTGCCTGGCCTGGCGCATGTGCTAAGCTGGCGGGACACGCATGCGAAGCTATCGCGCCGGGCGGACCGTCCGGCGAGCGGGAGGAGAGACCGATGCCCGAATATTTCCCCGAAGTGAGCGCGCCCATCGCATACGAGGGCCCGGAGTCGCAGAAGGCCCTCGCGTTCAAGCATTACAATCCCAAAAAGAAGGTGCTCGGCAAGACCATGGCCGAGCATCTCCGGTTTTCGGTGTGCTACTGGCACACGTTCAAGGGCGCGGGCAGCGATCCGTTTGGCCCGGGCACCATGCTGCGGGCGTACAACGACGCGCCCGACCCGATGGCCCAGGCCGAGGCGACGATGCACGCCGCCTTTGAGTTTTTCACCAAACTGGGCGTGGGATTCTGGTGCTTCCACGACCACGACATCGCCCCGGAAGGAGCGACGCTCGCCGAGAGCAACAAAAATATCGACGCCATCACCGCGTTGGCGAAAAAACTCCAGCGCAAGACCGGCGTGAAGCTTTTGTGGGGTACGAGCAACCTTTTTGCGCACCGCCGCTTCATGGCCGGCGCCGCGACCAACCCGTCCCCCGAAATCTATGCCTACGCGGCGAGCAAGGTGAAAAAGGCCCTCGAGGTCACCAAAGAGCTCGGCGGCGCGGGTTATGTGTTCTGGGGCGGCCGCGAAGGCTACGATACCCTCCTCAATACCGACATGAAGCGCGAACTCGACCATCTCGGCCGTTTTCTGGCCCAGGCGGTCGAATACAAGGAAAAAATCGGGTTCAAAGGCCAGTTTTACATCGAACCCAAGCCCAAAGAGCCCACCAAACACCAATACGACTTCGATGCCGCCTCCTGCCACGCCTTTTTGCAGAAATACGGCCTCGTGGACCAGTTCAAGCTCAATATTGAGGCCAACCATGCCACGCTTGCGGGCCACACCTTCATTCATGAGCTTGAATATGCCGCGGCCAACGGCATCCTGGGCTCGGTCGACGCCAACCGCGGCGACCTGCTGCTCGGCTGGGATACGGACCAGTTCCCGACGGACGTCCGCGAGTGCACCCTCGCCATGTACGTCATCCTGCGGGCCGGCGGACTCAAGACCGGCGGGCTCAACTTTGATGCGAAGGTGCGGCGGCAGTCCGTGGACCCCATCGACCTGTTTCACGCGCATATCGGCGCGATGGACGCCTTCGCCCGCGGTCTCGAGAACGCGGCCCGGCTGCTGGCCAGCAAGAAGCTCGAGAATTTCATCCAGAAACGGTATTCAGGGTGGGACAGCGGTCTGGGCGCGAAGATCGAGGCCGGCAAACTGGACTTTGAGGGCCTCGAAGCGTATACCCTCAAACATGGAGAACCCGAGGTACACAGCGGCCGTCAGGAAATGCTCGAGAATATCGTGAACGAATACCTGTAAGCGGCCCTGCAACCGGCCATGGCACGGCGGGGAATCCCTGGGGAGAGGATTCCCCGCCCTGCTGTTTGGGCCCGCCCGGCGAGCGGAGTATACTGCGCCAGGCATTCAGGCGGACCCTGATCAAAGGAGAATCCAGCGTATGTCCGGGCACTGGACCATCACCGGGTACGACGAGGCGCTGGCCGGCGAATTGGCGGCCCTGCTGCCGCCGAAGCTGTTCGATGTGCACGCCCACGTGTACCGGGTTCGCGATCTCAACACGCCCGGACTGGCGCTCCTGGAGGAGGGCCCCCACGAGGCCTCGATCGCGGTATGGCGCGAACGTCTGAGCGCGCTGCTGCCCGGCCCCGTGCTGACAGATGGCCTGTTTTTCCCGTTCGTGGCGCGGCACTGCGACAATGCCGCCGCGAACGCGTTTCTGGCCGGGCAGCTCCAGGCGAACGCGGGCTCGCGGGGACTGGCCATTGTGACGCCGGATATGACCCGCGACGAGGGCGAAGCGCTCCTGGACCGCCCGGGGATGGCCGGATTCAAACCCTACCACTGCTACGCCCGGCGGGAGGACACGGGCAACGCGGCGATCGGCGAATACCTGCCCGGCTGGGTCTGGGAACTCTGCCACGAGCGCGGCGGGGTGATCATGCTGCACCTGGTCCGGCCCGGTGCCCTGTCTGATCCGGACAATCTGGCCGATATTCAGCGCAATGGCCGCGACTACCCCAACGCCAAGCTGGTGCTCGCCCACGCGGCCCGCGGGTTTCATGCCCCCAACACGGTCCGGGCCATCGGCAGCCTGCGCGGGCTCGAAAACGTGTGGTTTGACAGCTCGGCGATCTGTGAATCGGCCCCGCTGCTGGCGATACTCGAGGCGTTCGGGCCGCGAAGGCTCCTGTGGGGCAGCGATTTTCCCGTGTGTTTTCAGCGGGGCCGCTGCGTTACCGCGGGCGACGGCTTCTTCTGGCTGGGCCCTGAGCATATCGATACGGCCTCGCCCTTCGCGCCCCGGCTTGCCCTGACCGGCCTGGAATCGCTGCGGGCGCTCCGCGAGGCCGCGGATACCTTCGGGCTGGATCAGGACGACCTGCGCGACGTCTTTCACGACAATGCCGGGCGGCTGCTCGGGCTGGCGCCGGCCACGGAAAACGTCACTCAGGAGCGTTATACCTGCGCGAAACAGCATATCCCGGGGGGCACCCAGCTGCTGAGCAAACGCCCCGAGATGTTCGCGCCCGGCCAGTGGCCCGCCTATTACCGCGAAGCCCGCGGCTGCGAGGTCTGGGACCTTGACGGCCGCCACTATTACGATCTGTCGATCCACGGCATCGGGGCCTCCCTCCTCGGTTATGCCGACCCCGACGTGACCCGCGCCGTGAAGCGGCGCGTCGCGCTGGGAAGCTGGTCCACCCTGAACCCGCCCGAAGAGGCCGCCCTTGCCGACCGGCTCTTTGCCATCCATCCCTGGGCCAATCAGGCACGTTACACGCGCACCGGGGGCGAGGCGGCCGCGGTGGCCGTGCGCATCGCCCGCGCCACCACCGGGCGCAGCCACGTGGCCATCTGTGGCTACCACGGCTGGCACGACTGGTACCTCGCCGCCAACCTCGGCGAAGACGATTCGCTCGACGGCCATCTGCTGCCCGGCCTCAAGCCCCGCGGCGTGCCCGGTGAACTGCGCGGCACCGCCCACACGTTCCGCCACGGCAGCCGCGAGGAGTTCCAGGCCATCCTGGATCAGTTCGGCGGACGGCTGGCGGCGGTTGTCCTGGAGCCCTGCCGCCACCACGATCCGGAGCCGGGCTTCCTCGAATTCGTGCGCGACGGCGCCCACCGGCACGGCGCGCTGCTCATCTTCGACGAGATCACCATCGGCTGGCGGCTCCATTTCGGGGGCGCCCACCTGCGCTTCGGCGTGCACCCCGATATGGCCCTTTTCGCCAAGACCCTCAGCAACGGCCATCCCATGGCCGCGGTTATCGGCACCCGGGACGCCATGGAAGGCGCGCACGAGTCGTTCATCAGCAGCAGTTACTGGACTGAAGGCGTCGGACCCGTCGCCGCGCTGGCCACCCTCAATAAAATGGAGCGGACCCGGGTCTGGGAACACGCCGAACGTACCGGGCAACGGATCAAGGCCATCTGGGCATCCCATGCGCAGGCCCACGGCCTTCCCGTCACGGTGGACGGCGGCTACCCCTGCCTGGCCCATTTCGCGTTTGACCATCCCGACGCCACGGCGTTGCGCACCTATTACACCCAGCAGATGCTCGAGCGCGGGTTTCTCGCCGGAACCGCCGTCTACGCCACCCTCGCGCACAGCGCGGCCATCGTGGATCGCTTCGAAGAGGCCGTCGACGCCTCCTTTGCGGCCCTGGCTGCCGCCCTTGCTGAAGGAACCCTTTTACGGCGCCTCAACGGCCCCCTCGCCCACAGCGGTTTCGCCCGCCTGGTCAAATGAGAACGTTCACGGGCCGATGCCCGCGCTTGGGATCCCTCACCTGAGCAGGGGCGCGCCGCCTCCTCGGGCACTGCCTGAAAAACCTGCTTTCGCCCCGCAGCCATCATGGCTGTACCCACAGAAGTCCCGTAAATCGGGGAGAAAATGGGCGTGGATATCGAGATCAGCAGTTCAGGGTTTTTCGGAGTTTTCAGGGCAAGCAGCTAAGGTGTTTTTCTTGTTTTTCTCTCGCGCTTTTCGGATTAAAAAAGCCTTTTTCGCGTTGCTCCAAGCCGATTTCTTTGACCTGTAACTGTGCGTATTATGTAAATACAACAGAGATGGCTGTTTAGAAGGCCCCTCGCGCGCCTTGAAATTTGAGCAAGAAAAGAGATTGACAAACGCGCGTACCAGTGTAATAATCGTTTCAGATTTCGGGTATGCAGAGGTGAGCGAATAAAGTAGCTCTAATCCATGTGATGTGCAGTTGCCTTCCTGTTGCGTCGCCTCACCTCACGGCAGCCTGGAATTGTTTACGCTGTGGTGTGGCCAAGGTTCAGGTGCCACCGGAGACCTGAATTCCAGGCGAAGCAGTCGAGTTACGCGCACGGCGCCACCGGGACTCCGGCGCCGCGCGAAGCGCCAGGCTCCACGGGAAAGGCTGTGCCCCGTGCGGGCAATCCAGCAGGGCTCCAGCGGACGGGAAGATAGTGCTTGCCGCCTGGGGGGCGCCCGCCAGCCATGAGAGAGGAGGGCCGCCAGACAACGTTCTGTACCCTGGAGGCGTCTTCGCATACACGGTAAGGCGCCGGAACCGCTTAAATGGCAGAAGATAATCAAGAATGACAGGAGTCAATTATCATGAGTTCGAAAAAAGGCTTTACGCTTATCGAATTGCTGGTAGTCATCGCGATCATCGGTATCCTGGCCGCGATTCTTCTTC
>DAOSJS010000012.1:0-27310 GCA_035367355.1 Candidatus Hydrogenedentota bacterium | reverse complement strand
CACCCAGAATAAGGTCGTTGCGCTGGCGGATCAGGCCCGGCTCGGCATCGCCGCTGGTAACGGGTGCGGAGCAGCAGATTTGGTCGACACCGTACAGATCGAGACTGCGAACCGTATCGTCCGCAGACAGTGAATAGGAACCATCAATGGAGCAATGGCCGTGGCAATCGATGATCATGGGCATCTTCCCCGAGTCTTGGACTACCTGCGGATTCGAATGGTACGCATTGAGCACTAGAGGTTCAATTGCAATCTTTCATCTTCATCACACACTGACGGCGGGGGCAGTGCAAGCTGCGGGGCGGGCGGGGTAAACGGGCCGGGGACAGGGCGGAGGCTTGAGTAGTGCGGCGGCGATGGAGGTGTTTTCTGGACCCTCTGGAGGATAGAATGCCGTTAACCGGGCGCAGCGCTGGAAAGCCTGCGTAATCCCGGCCGAAAATTGCCGGAATTCAGAGGCGACATCTTTCTTGACATTGGGCTCGTAGTCAGGTAGACTTTCGGCTCGCGTTGTCCTCACAAGTTGCTGAATTGTGTGCTTTTACGGCCTGACCCGGCCGTTAGGGAGAGAGAAGTCGTGAAAACGTATGTCCCCCGTGAGGGAGATATCAAAAAGAAATGGCTGGTCATCGATGCGGATGGCAAGGTGCTCGGCCGGGTTGCCGCTGAGGCGGCCAGACTCCTGCGCGGCAAGCATAAGCCGCAGTTTACCCCGTACCTGGATTGCGGCGACCATGTGGTGATCATTAACGCGGACAAAGCGTGCGTCACCGGAAACAAGGCGCAGGACAAGAAGTATTACCGGCACTCCGGGTATCCCGGCGGGCTGAAAGAAACCACCTACGAAAAGCTGATGGCGAAGCACCCGACGCGTGCCATGATGTTTGCGGTGAAAGGCATGTTGCCCCACAACCGGTTGGGGCGGCAGCTGGCCACGCGCATTCGCATCTACGCGGGCGGCGAGCATCCCCATGAGGCACAGAATCCGGAAATGCACACCTTCTAGCAAAAACGAAGGCGAGGATTGAGGAGAGGAACCCCCAGTGGCAGTCGACACAAAGACGAATGAAGTGATGGCCATCGGCCGGCGGAAAAACGCCTCGGCGCGTGTGCGCCTGAAACCCGGCACGGGTGTGGTTACGGTCAATGGCCGTCCCCTGGATGCCTATCTGGCGCGTGAAGTGCTCGTGATGCTTGCAAAACAGCCGTTCGACGTGACGGACACCGTAAATCGCTTTGATATCCGCGCGCGGTGCAGCGGCGGCGGGCTGACCGGCCAGGCCGGCGCCTTGCGTCTGGGAATTGCCCGTGCGCTCGTGGAACTGGACGAGAAATACCGCCCGGTTCTGCGAAAATACGGCCTCTTGACCCGCGACGCACGCGAAGTCGAACGCAAGAAATACGGACGCCCCGGCGCCCGCAAACGTTTCCAGTTCTCGAAGCGCTAAACCGCTCGAGCCAGCGAACCATTACTCAGCCTCGTCTCCGAAGCCCTTTCGGAGGCGAGGCTGCTTTTTCGCTACGTCAGCCCGCACCTACACAAACGGCCGTGGAGTCCCGGGTGGACCCCACGGCCGTACTTTGTTTTCGCGGCGCCGATTTATTCGAACACAGAGGCGGGTATCTGCCAGCAGCGCACGCGTTCGCGGCGCCAGGTGTAGCACAGGGCGATGCCGTCATTGCTCCGGATGATCGACGGGTACGAATATTCACCCTCCTCGATCTCCAGGCTGACGAGATCCTGCCACGTTTCGCCGTTATCGCTCGAAACGGCGAGGTTCAATGGCGTTCGAGGGCCCCAGTCCTTGCCGATGGGATTGTAGAGCATCAGAAGACGATTCGCATCGAGCCTGTCGACATCGATCCCGCTGTTGTTATTAGGCATCGCAGTCAGACGCATGGGCGACCAGGTCCGGCCGCCGTCCATCGAATCGGCGCGGCCGATCTTTGCCGCCGTGGTGCGTAAGAGAGCGTGCACGCGGCCCGGCGTCGATTCCCAGAACGTTGGTTGAATGGCCCCTTCGCCGACGACTTCAGCCGGGTCAATGGCAAAATCGGCGCTTCGGCTCCAGGTCAGCCCTTTGTCGTCGGAACGGTCGGCGAAAGGCTTCCAGGCGCCGAGTTCGGTCGAGGCAGGTGCGAGCCACGCTCCGTCCGAAAGGATGATGGCCTTGTTCTTGACGGGACCCCGGCCGCCGCTGTCACCGGGGACCAGTTCGGTGGGCGCGCTCCACGTCAGGCCCGCATCGGTGGATTTCATCCAATAGGTCTGCCAATAGGGAATTTCGGGCCCGACTTTGAAGAAGAGGTATACGCCGGACTCGGGATCGGTGAACAGCACCGGGTTCCAATGGGCGGTTTCATTTACTTTGGCGGCGCGCTCCGGAGGCGACCACGCGCCGTCGGCAAAACGGGAATACCAGATGCCCACATCGGGATTTTTTTCTTCCGTGCCGCCGAACCACGCGCAGACCAGCTCGCCCGAGGGCGCCTGGGCAATGGTGGAGGCATGGCATTGCGCGAAGGGGCGATCCGACCCGAAGACGAAATCGACCCGGCCTCCGCTTTGAAGGATTTTTTCGGTGAACGCGGGCGTGGTGTAGCGTGTTTCCGGCAAGGGAAATACCTCCTGCGGCGGTACGGGTTGAGGCGCATTTTCGGCCGGTGCAGCCGCGGCACGGCCACCCATGGCGAACAGGGCCAGCGCCAGCATGATCCATACGGATAGATGAGAGATAAAACGCTTTGTCACGATGCTTGCGATCCTTTCGTTGTTGTCCCTGTGCAGGTCCCGATTTTCCGTGTATGCATAGACTAGGAGCCCGCACGGACTAATTCAACCTTACTTTCGTGATATAGTAGTGCGAAAGGCCTGAAAACACGAAAGACGAGGGTATGACCGAAGGTAAAAATGAACGATTAATCGAGCTCGAACGGCCTCCTGTGATCGAGACCGCCGTCCTGGTGCGCCTGATCCTGCCGGCAGACGGCGTCCGGGAAATCGACGATTCGCTCGAGGAGATGCGGCGGCTTGCCTGGACTGCCGGGGCCGATGTCGCCGCGACGCTCGTGCAGCGCCGGGCCAAACCGTGCCCGGGCACGCTGATCGGCCGGGGGAAACTCGAGGCCCTGCGGGCGGCGTGTGAAGAACACGAGGCCGGCCTGGTCATTTTTGACTGTGATCTGTCCCCCAGCCAGGGCGCCAACATCGCCGACGCGCTCGGCGTCAAGGTGGTGGACCGCACGCAGTTGATTCTTGATATTTTCGCGTTGCGCGCCCAGTCCAACGAGGGTAAACAGCAGGTTGAACTGGCCCAGCTCGAGTATCTCCTGCCGCGCCTGACCGGGCGCGGCTCGGCCATGATGCGCCAGCAGGGCGGCATCGGGGTGCGCGGCCCAGGTGAGCAGAAGCTCGAGACGGACCGGCGCATCGTGCGCGAACGCATCCGCCGCCTGAAAGCAGGGCTCGAGAGCACGCGAAAAAGCCGACGCATTCAGCGGAAGAGGCGGATCGAGGGGGGGATCGGCACGGTCGCGCTGGTGGGCTACACCAACGCGGGCAAGTCGTCGCTGCTTAACGCCCTGACCCAGGCCGGCGCGTTCGTTGAGGACAAGCTTTTCGCGACGCTCGATACCACGACGCGGCGGCGCGAGCTTCCCAGCGGGCGCGAGGTGACGTTTACCGACACCGTAGGGTTCATACGAAACCTGCCGCACTCGCTGGTTGCGGCATTCCGCGCCACGCTCGAAGAAGTGAACGAAGCGGATGTGCTGCTCATGGTCGCTGATGCGTCCCACCCCGCGGCAGAAGATCACATGAAGGCCGTACGCGCTGTGCTGGACGAGATTGAGGTGGGTGAAAAACCGTTCGTGCTTGCACTGAACAAGATGGATCTCGCAACGCCCATGCAGGCGTCAGAGCTTGAAACGCGATTCGGCCGCGGCGTGCGTGTCTCCGCCCGCACCGGTGAGGGCATCGAAGAACTGCTTCACGCGATCGACGCCAACCTGATGCCGCAGCGCTCGCGGGTGCATCTGCGCATTCCCCAGGATCAGGGCGGGATTGTGGCCCGGGTGCACGATTTCGGGCGGGTTATCCAACAAAATTATGAAGACAACGTGGTAGTGCTGGAGGCCGAAGTCGATGTAGCGTTGCGGCAACAGCTCGCCGACTACATTGTATGACCGCCGCCCGGATTGTGCCCGTAACGGAATTGGGCGGGCGAGCCCAGGTTCCCGATCTTCGGGAACCGCTTCTCCGCCTGCAGTAAGCGCTGGCAAAGCCGGAATCGCCCGGTGTAGACCGCGGGCTGTGTGGTTTTTGGGCACATAGTTCTCAGGGAATCAGCACGAGGAGCTCGAGAATGATGAGGCCAGAGGACGACCATTCGCATGTGGAGCCGGCCAGCGCGACTGCCAGAGATCAGCGCGCCCCGCTGACGTTTTGGATCTTTCCCGCAGCACTCGCTCTGGGAGTGCTTGGCGACCTCCTGCTTCGTGCCTGGCCCTACGGGCTGAATGCCGCCCTGTGGGCCGTGGCAACGCTGGCGTGTGCGGCGGGGCTCCTGCATTGGCGTGAACGGCGATTGACGCCCTGGACCACAGTCTTCCTGGCCGCGAGCGCAGCGTTCGCGCTTTGTCTAGCCTGGCGGGACAGCGCTTATCTCAAATCGCTTGCGCTGTCAGTATGCTGGTGAGCGAAGGGATGGGTACCGGGGTTTCTTGACAAACCGCTTGTAGCTGTCGACGATTTCTGTTTTGACTTTTCCGCAGGCTTGCCGGAGGGCAGCAACCTCTTTGGCGTCGGTCAATGCGCCGAATTCGAGGTGCACTTCCTGGCTTTGTCCCGCGCGAAGGGAGTGAAGAAGGCCTTGCTTTTCATCAACGGCGCGGCCCTCGACTCCGCAGTTGCACGGTTCGAAACCGACCACGTAGTCCTGTTCGCCCATCTGTTTCCACTCGACAAATCGGGGCAGTTCTTTTTTGTTGTATTTGAGGTACACGCCAAAGCCTTCGCCCTTGCCCTTGAACCCGCTGTTGACGATCGCCGCGGTGACATTGCTTCGAGCATCGCCCACCATGTCGTGATAATAGACCTTTTCTCTGTAGCCCCGGGTGGGAGGGTCGAGTTTATACCAGTTCTGCTTCCCATTTTCGGCTTCTGCGTCCCGCGGGGCGGCATAGCGGCTGGGAGCGATGATCTCGGCGCCCTGGTCCACGGCCGGCCAACCGATGTTGCAGTGGTAAAGCAGCATGAATTTGGCCGGTTTGAACCCATCGTTGGTCACGCTGTCATGGATCCAGAAGCGTTTTTCACCCAGCCGGGTAGACACGGTGCGCGTCAAGGTCAGATTTTCTCCAAACACGACCGTCTCACGCATAGTCCCTGAGACACTCAGGACGTAGTCGTTGCCCTGCCATTCCTGGGTGATTTTGATGTTCTTCGCGGGGGTGTTGCCGATGCGGCCGTGCAGGCCGGTACCCAGGAGGGCGCTGGCTTCGTCCGGCGCACCCACATTCATCAGGCCGCAGGTCGTGACGAGCCCGCCGAAATAGCTGCGGAGCCACCGGAGCCCTTCGGCCTCGAAATATTGCGGGGCGACGTCGCCGGTGGTGGAGCGCCAGCCCATGGCCTTGCCGTTGAACGACGCGGCGGAGATGTCGAGGCAGCGATCCAGAAGCACGGTAAGCTCGAGCCCCGCGCCGGTATGAATGATGGCCGCGCGGGCAGGCCGCTCGTTGCCGTCATCCAGTTGAACGGTCCGAATCCCCGCAATCTGGTCCATGTTGCCCACGCGCTTGCGCAGTTCGTTCGTGCTGTACTTTTTCCCGTAGATTTCCATGATGACTCCCTCCGCATGGAATGTCTGTTACGCTGGCGTGTACTCTAAGGCTTTGAGAGGCGCCATGCAAAAACGTGCTGGAATGGCGCCGGCGGCATACGTACACTGGGCCCCGTTATGAATGCGATTGCGGCTTTGATAGAACCGGCTGTGGCGTGCGTCCGCGAAAGGCTTGCCACACGATGCGCGGATCTTTCCGATACGCCAACGGATTGCGCGGACCTCCTGGTGCCGTTGGCATCGGCCCGGCTGTATCTGGACATCTTTCGTCCGCCGGTATACGAGACCTGCGACCCGGAAGCATGGCTGAAAGCATACGCGGGCGCCCTGGAAGATGACCGCTGCTCTCTGCATCTCCAGGCCGTCTCTTCCTGCGTTTGCGATCCGGCGCAGGCGTGGGCATGCCTGTCAACCCTGACGTCCGGCGTTGAGTTGCACGAAGACGCCGTGCTTCTCGTGGAGCTGTTCGAAGAAGAGGACATTCCGCGAATCGCCCTGACCCTGGATGGCCCGGGGACGTTTCCCGCGCGTTTCCGGGTTGGGGGGGACCTGCCGATCCCCTTTGAAACGCTTTGCGAACGGTGGACGGTTGCGACCCGCGGAGGCCGGATTCGGCGGACACCGGCGGGGTTGGATCTGCGTCTGCGGGGACTGCGTGAACCGGAGACCTCGGATGAGAGCCTGGCGCCGTTTGTCGATTGTGTGTCCAAACTGAATCGTTCGATCATGGAATGTCTGGCCGCTCAGGACGGTGGGCCGAAAGACGCGGTGCCCTGGCCCAGCGCCCTGGCGCAAGCCGAGGACTGCCTCGCCCTGCTCGATGGTTCCATGCCCACGGGCTCCGCTGATTTTGTGCGGACAATCCGCGACGCGGTCGCCGCGGAGGCTGACGTCACGTCAGAACAGGCCCTGGAGGTGGACGTTTTCGCGGAGCGGGAACTCCCTCCGCTGATGATCACGCGGCCGGCGCTTTTCAGGGCCTGGGAGAGCACCGTTCAACACGCCCTCATGAGTCTGCCTCGCGGAGGACGGCTCGCGTTCATGGTGGATTACGATGCCAACGCTCGCAGCGTTTCGACCCTCATCGAACTGGAGGGCACCCAGTACATACCCGGCGAGACGGTCTACCTGGCCTCCATCCGGCGGGGAGTAGTGGAACTCCACGAAGGGACCGTCGAATGCAGTGCGGAACTGAACGGCATGCTGATCACGGTGACGATTCCCGATCGTGTGGGGAAAACCCTCGACTCGTGGCTGCCGGGATGGGAACGATTCTCTGAGCAGTCGCGTCAGATGCTGCGATTGCTGAAAAGCGGCGATTCGCCTCTGCCCGAGGAGTTCCTGCTGGGCGGGATCCTCGAAAACGAACTCGAGCGATGGCTTTTGCCGCTTCTGACGGAGCCGGTGATGGTCAACCTGGCTCATGACGGAGTGGAGAGCCTCGACGGCCTGCCGGGCGCATCAAAGGAGCGCCTCGACAAGGCGCTCAGCCAGATCAGGCGCGGCAAGCCCAAGAAGGAGATCGCGCGCCCACCTTACGCCGGGGAGCTGCTGTGGGCCTTTCGTGCTCCCCTGCACGCCCGGAACGCGTTGCGACTGAATACGTTGGACGACGGCGAGCTGAGAGAGCTCTGCCTGGAATTGCTGCAACCGTCTGTCGACAGCGCACGCTGCCTGCGCTTCATCGCACACGCGGCCGTACCGGAACTGTGAGGCCGCACAATCCCCGCAAATGAAGCAGTCCGGGCGTGCCCAGGCGCGGTTTTTGATGCTACGCTGGCGCTACGTTGACACTGCTTTTGACATTGTTCTAGACTACGCTCCGTGGTCCCTGTTTTACATTCAGCAAGTCAAGACTGTGATTTGCCGGGGATGCGCAGGGTTCAAGTCTCAATGGAGGTGGTCGCCTGAAGTCCACGCACGGCGGCGCGTTCGTGATTATGTCCTCTATTCAGGGAACCGGTTTCCAGGGGGTGTGTTGTGTTCACGGAGCTGCCAGGAAAGGGTACGTAAAATATGGGGTTTATTGACCAGGTAATCGAACGAGCTCAAGCCAATCCCAGGACCATCGTGCTGCCGGAAGCCGATGACGAGCGCGTATTGAAGGCGGCGGGCGAAATTCAGGCGCGAAAGATCGCCTCCGTGACCCTGATCGGCGCAGTGGACACCGTGACGAGGAAACTTAACGAACTGGGGATTAAGGGGGAATTCGAGATTGTAGACCCGGCGAGGGCGCCCTGGGCGGATGAGTTCGCGAATGACTTTTTCGCCATGCGCAAGCACAAGGGAATCACGGAGGAGCAGGCCCGGGCCACCATGCAGCAGTGCATTCCTCACGGGATGATGCTGCTTCATAAAGGCAAAGCCCAAGGGCTCGTGGCGGGCGCCTCGCATTCCACGGGCGACACGCTGCGCCCGGCGCTGCAAATTCTGAAAACCGCTCCCGGGGCTCGGCTGGCCTCATCATTTTTCTTCATGGCCTTCGAAGATGCGACGTATCTGTTTGCCGACAGCGGGCTGGTCGAGGATCCGAATGAGGAGCAGCTGGCTGAAATTGCCGTGGCAACGGCCCAGTCCGCGCTCACGTTTGGCATCGACCCGACCGTGGCCATGCTTTCCTATTCTACCAAAGGATCGGCAAAGAGCCCGCTCACGGAAAAGGTGGTCAAGGCCACCGAACTCGCCCAGAAACGGGCGCTTGAGGTATTCGGCCCGGACTCAAAGGTCCGGATCGATGGGGAACTCCAGGGCGATGCGGCGCTTTCCGACCGCGTCGGCCGCAGTAAAGCGCCGGGCAGCGAAGTGGCGGGGCGCGCAAAGGTCCTGATATTTCCAAACCTCGATGCGGGGAACATTGCCTACAAACTAGTGCAGTATCTCGGCGGCGCCGAGGCGTACGGCCCCATCATTCAGGGAACCCGGTTGCCGATCAATGATTTGTCGCGCGGTTGCTCGCCCGAAGATATCGTGGGCGTAGCGGCCATCACCGTAGTGCAGAGCCAGGTGTTACAATAGAGGGCGAGTCCCGCGCGCCTGCACCGGGCGTATTGCGGCTCATGTTGTGGAGAAAGCATCTATGAAGGTCCTCGTGATTAACAGCGGGTCGTCGTCAGTAAAATACAAAGTCTACGAACACGACACACCTCCCCGGATGATTGCCCGGGGCATCGTGGAGCGCATCGGCTTGTCAGGCCCGATCATGAGCTGCGGATGCTGTCTGACGCACTATGAAACCTGTGCCAACCAGGAAATCCTGCGGGAACCGGGCGGATTGAAGATCCGGAATCACTCCGATGCGATCGATGCCCTGTGCCAATTGCTTCTGAGTGATTCGTGCGGCATCATCCAGGACCTTTCGGAGATTGAAGGAGTGGGCCACCGCGTCGTTCACGGCGGCGAAGAATTCACCGGCTCCACGATCATCGACGACGCCGTCCTGGCGGGGATCCAGAAATGCGCGAAACTGGCGCCGCTGCATAACCCGCCGGCCATCCTCGGTATTGAAGCCTGCAAGAAGATTTTTAAAAACATCCCGCAGGTGGCGGTATTCGACACGGCGTTCCACCACACCATTCCCCGGAATGCCTATCTCTACGGAATACCCATGGGATTTTACGACGAGCACGGCGTGCGCCGCTACGGATTCCATGGCACATCGCACCGCTACGTCTCGCAAAAGGCCATCGAATTGCTGGACAAACCCGCGGACAAAACCCGAATCATTACCTGCCACCTGGGCAATGGATGCAGCATTACGGCCGTCAAAGGCGGGAAATCGGTGGACACCAGCATGGGTTTGACCCCGCTCGAGGGCGTGATGATGGGCACCCGGTCGGGCGATATGGACCCGGCTATCCCGCTCTTTTTGATTCGTGAGCTGGGCATCAGCGCCGACGAGGTCGATGCCATTCTGAACAAACAAAGTGGATTCAAGGGCATCTGCGGCAAGGCCGATGTTCGTGATATTGAACGGCTTGCGGCCGAAGGCGATGCCGCCTGCAAGCTCGCCCTGAACATGTTCTCCTATCGCGTTGCCCGCTATATCGGCAGTTATGCCATGGTCATGAACGGCGTGGACGCCATCGTCTTCACGGGCGGTATTGGAGAGCGTGGGGCAGCCATGCGCGAGCGCATTCTCCAGAATGCCGGCTATCTTGGACTGAAAATCGATCTGGACAAGAACGCCCAATCCGCAACAGACATTTCTACGCCCGACTCTCAGGTACGGGTGTTTATCATTCCCACGGACGAGGAACTGGTCATCGCCTCCGACACGGGCCGGCTCGTGGAAGAGGCCCGCGGCTCCGGTTCGCGGGAAGCCGCTCTGGTGAAATAGCCTCGTGAGCCTGGCCATCGCGGCCCCAGGCTCCATATCTGTGCCGGGAATGTTTTTTCACGGATCATGGACTCGATCCCCCGACTTTCCAACCCGTTGGCTATGCGTTCGCTTCCGCATGCCGATTGGAGCCCAGTAAACACTTGTTCCACTTGGAGCGGAGTTCTTTTTCACGCAGGGGCGGATAGATCTTTACGGCTTATCACGCTTGACGAACATTTGATCTCAATTGTTATTCAATGTTGACCAACCTCACCGAAAATCATCTGTTCTGCTGAGCATTCTTTGATATTTTGGATAGGTGCCTAACCTAATCCATATACTACATCGGCACTTTCTGATAGGCGACGTATCGGAGGCGAGGAAGAGGGACGCCTCTCTTAATTTATTGCAAAACAAGCACTTACAAGATCTTGCGCGAAAAAGTAAAGACTGAAAAACTCCCAGATTCCACCCACATCACCAATGCGGCGGCGCGTTTTTTCATTTCGGCATGAATTGTGCTTAACCTAAGGCAACAGGGGGTGTCCGCGTGTGCTCACGCGGACCAGAATACACAAGGAGTTCCAGAATGAAGAGCACAAGCATTGCGTTGATTGTCAGCCTGTTCATCGTGGGGAGCGCGGTCGCCGCACCGTTAGGGGGCACGTACAATTCCCTCACCGACCCGAGCATCGTCACCGGGGCGGAGAGTCTCTGGGACGATGAGCTGGAATCACTGGGCATGTTTTTCGCGTATGGCCACCCGCAGTGGTACGTTGAGGCGTACGATCCGGAGTGGAACGATGGCTACCATGGGTGGGTTTCTTTCGGAAATAATCCAGCAGCGCCGTGGTTTGACCCCGCGGATGCCGCGGACGGCGTGAGCAGCTACATCGGCACGATCACCGACTGGACCTTCCACACATACGAATACACCAGGGATCCGGACACGAATTTGGTGACGCACTTTGAATTCGAAATGGAGGTCACGGCACTGCTCAATGAGTACAACCGGAGCGTGCACGGATACATGTCGTTTAGCAACGCGGATCTCAGCCCCATTGACGATCCGGTCTCCGTCACGCTGCTGCTGGGGTTCAGCGGGCAGCCGCAAATCAACTATTATGCCAACAGCAATGGGACATTCACGGACATCGTCTGCGGCGCCTATGGCGAATTGGACGGTGTGGCGCCGGTGCCCGAGCCGGCTTCGATGACGCTCATGGGGCTGGGCATCGCTGGCCTGGCGCTGAAAGGTTACCTGCGGCGGAAACACAGCTGAGGTTTGAGCCGGGCGCGTGAGGCGCACGGAAAAATCAGGCACAACACGGGGCGGTGGCGTTAGATGAATCTGCGCGGCCGCCCCACTCATTTCTACAGCGATGGGGCCTTCAGCCCGGCGTGGAGGCATTGCGCGTGCTTCTGAAGCAGCGAATTTCGGTAGTGATTGCAGTGTATTGAGTGCTTGAGGCCCTGTGGTGAGAGAACCACCCAAGCGAAACTTGCAGGGCGCCGGTTTTTTTTGCTACACTAGCGCATCGCGTGTGAAAAAAGAGTTTCAGAGGTCCATAGACAGGGACATTTTGGGAGAATCAGAGAATGGCGAGCAGTAAATCTGCGCAAAAGCGGATTCGAATCAGTGAACGCGACCGTCGGCATAACCAGGCGATTCGGTCAAAGGTACGCACCCACATCAAGAACGTGCTGGCGGCCGTGAGCGCCAAAGATGAAGCGAAGGTGAAAGAACTCGCGCCCGTCGCGTTGTCCGAGATCGACAAAGCGGCCAGCAACCACGTGCTTCACCCGAATAACGCCGCCCGGAAGAAGTCGCGCCTGCAACGGCATATCGCAGCGATGAAACCCTGACGCCGCAGTACGCTTACGCCGCGCGCCCGTGCTCATTTCGCGCCGGGCGCGCGTTTTTTGTATGTGCAGTCTGGTGCCGCCACAGGTGGCCGGGTCAAGGCCGCCGCCGCAGATCTTTCACTAGTTCCGACAGGCGCCCCTCCACGTCGAAATAGCGCAGCAGACCCTGTTTATCTATTAGAATGACCTGGGGCAGGACCCGCACCGCATAGCTCTGGTGGGTGACCATGGGCGCAGTATCAATGCCCACCGGGAACCCGAGCCCCAGCTCTGCGACATATTCGCGGACGACTTCCAGGGGGTCGGAATCATCGTGAACCCCGATAAAAGCGACATCTTCCGCCGATCCGGCAAGCGCGCGATGCAGCAGCAGGACTTCTGAAAGTGTGGTTTCATTCCGGCCGTAGGGATCAAATCCGGCCCAGAAGAGCAGGACGACTACCTTCCCACGCAGCTCCGCCAGTGTGACGGGTTTTTCGTCGAGCCAGGCGCTGCACGCCAGCGGCGGTGCGGTTTGATTGACAAGTTTACTGAGGTCATTGGGCGCTTTTCCCGGCTCGTTCGCGGCCAGTTCCGGTTCAAATGGCCGCAACCGCACCTCCACGTCCTCCTCCGGCTTTCGAACATCGATCTCGAAGTCGCAGCGTAAGAACTGTGTCGCGTGTTCCGCACGGAGTTGCACGCGCTCCTCTTTCGGCAAGATCTCCAGGGGGATATCAAACGTGCCGTTTTCATCCGTCAGCGCAAACAGCGGAGTCTTCAGGGACAGCGTCCGAATCAGCACGTTTTTCTCCGGCGTACCGCCGGCGGTGAACACAGTTCCGCGCAGCGCGGGCAGTCGCTTGAGCGCGATCGACCCCACCTCTGATAAGGACGCTTTGGTGATGTGGACCACGACGTCGTGCGGGTCGGCCGTCATGAAACCCGGGGGAGGAAGCACGTGGACCCGGCCTTCGCCGGGACCCACGGTGAGGCTGAATCGGCCTTCTTTGTCCGTAAAGGCTTCGTCCTGGACATAGTCCTTCACCAGGTAGTTGATGGCCACGCCCGGAAAGGGGTTGCCTTTCGGGCCGACCACGGCGCCTTCGACCGTATGGGGTGGGGGGAGGGCAATGTCGGCGTTAGTCTCGCCCGCTCCATCCCGAATCTGCACGTCGAACGGCGCCGCGGTGGGGTGATCGGGATGGTGCACTTCCAGTGAATAGTCTCCGGGGGGGATGATGATGCGATAGTAGCCCTCGCTGTCCGCCAGAGCGTCATACAGCAGCTCCCGCTCATCTTCAGTTTTGCGGAAAATACGCACCGATGCACTGGGCAGCGGTGCTGCGTCGGCGGTGGTGATCTGCCCCCGCAGGACTTCGCCCGGGTAGAGCTGGGCCGGATGTTGCGTAGGATGGGGAACAAGGTAGGGGAGAACCAGGTCGCAGTACTTCCGGTGTTCCAGGGTGACTGAGACAAAACTGCCCCGGGGAATTCCCAGGATGGCAATGGCTCCGTCGGCGTCGCTTCGAATCGAGGGGAAACCGTACGGCACCAGTTCATCGGGAAAAACTTCAAAGACATTGCTGATCAGGATGCGCTTGACCCGCACGCCTTCGACCGCCTTGCCCGCGTGGTCGATCACCCGGATACGCACGGTATCGGGGACATCCATGTGCAAGTCCACCTCGAGGTCGTCGAAAATGTATCCGCTCAACCCGGTCAAAGCGTACTCCGGCGTGCGCGCTGTCAGGGAGAACATGCCGGGCCGGGTGTCCAGGAAGGCGAACTGCCCGGCGTCATCGGTTTTTGTGGTGGTGACGAGCCGCTCGCGGGAAAGCCAGACATCGGCGCCGGCGACCGGGGCATCGTCGGGGTCTAAAACACGACCGCGGACTTCCATGGCGTCCACGCGGGCGCATGCCAGGGCCAGGAGAAGGAGCGCCATGCGCTTCATTGTGTAACTCCCTGAAAATGCTGGATGACTGACACCGGGGGAATACCGAAGGTCTCAAACAAGACAACGCCGTCTCCGGATACGACGTAGGTAGTCGCGCTGGCGGGCGCCGTGCCCCGCAATACGGGGATAGCGGGCCCGGCAGTCTGCTCCGGGGGGGCGTCGAGCACCACCGCAAACACCGTCTGCGGCCCGGAGAAGAGCGTGGCCGCCCGCTGCCACCCTTCGATCAGCATTTCAGCACGCTCATGCTGGCCGAACGAAAGAACGAGGGTTTGCGGTCCGGAGTCGGGGATCTCCGGACCGGCAATCCGGGGATAATCCTGCCATTTCAGCGACTGCCCACGCAGGGATTTTCCCGCGGAGACACGCGCAATAAGCTCGCCCAGATCTTTCCGGGAAGACGGTTCCACAACAAACGGATCGGACTTGACCGGCTGCTGCGCGGTATGGACGAGGCATTGAAGTTGAACATGCGGCACCACCCCCGGGATCTCGAAACGTCCGTCGGGGCTGCTGGCGGTGCTCCAAATGGGCGTTTCCATGTGGTCGTCCGCGAGCACGAGGCTGATCATCGCGCCGACCGCCGGACCGCCGGAGGCTTCCTTGACCTGGCCGGCCACCGTGGACAGCGGCAATAGCTGCACCACGGGTTCCCTGGTCTCGCGCGCATCAAACGCGAAGAGGGCCCCCCGGTTCGAGCCGGCCTGTTCTGCAAGCCCCATCACCACCCCTTCGGACGCTATCTGCCCCATGCGCAGCGGCGCATGGCCTGTGTCGTCGGCCGGTTGCCAACCGAACTGAGGCGGCTGAAGCAAGGTCACGACACACCGGGAAAGCGGGTTGAGGTCCTGGTCCACAATCGCCAGCTGCACCTCAGGCGTGGGAACGACCCAGAACGCCGGGAGCTCGATACGCTCTCCTTCGGACGCGCCGACGGGGCGCGCATTCCGCTCCGGAAGGACAAAACCGGGCGCAGATTCCAGGATCACGGTATTCTCGCCTTCCACGCCCTTCAGGAAATACTGGCCCTGCGTGTTGGTGCGCACGCTGGAATCGGGATTGTCAAAGGTGCGAAGCACGACCCGGGCGCCGGGGATGGGGTCTCCCGTTATCGCGTTGGCCACCTTGCCCCGGATCTCACAGAAACCGACGGCATACACCACCACCGACTGGGTGCTTTGTTGCCCGGTCACCAGCAGTTCTTCCCACCCGACACTGCGGTAGTCTCCGCCCGAAGCCCGGTACAGGTAGAGCCCCGGCTGAAGGCGGACGCGGAATTCGCCCGCGCCATCGCTGCGAGTCGCCGTCGTATCGTGGGGCGGCTGGGCATTACGTAACGTGATCAGGGCCCCGCTGAACGGTTCCTTGGCCGCCCGGGTCAGCACACGCCCCTGGATGAGGACGCCGGGTTGCAGCACGATTTCCACCTTGCTGTCGCCGGCCCGAAGATCGCTGACGCCCTGTTGCGCGTAACCGTGGCCGGTCACCTTGAGCGCGAGCAGGCTCTCACGAGGCACACTGGGAACGGTAAAGCGGCCCTTGCTGTCGCTGACGATGGGCGCAAACCCCATCGGCTCGAGTTTGGCGTAGGGGATGCCGAGCTTGGTGTTTGCTCCGGGGTGATCGCTGCGGGGCTCGTTCATGAGTCCGATGCGGACGATGCGTGCGCCGGCCACCGCGTCGCCTTTCTCGTTGACCACTTTCCCGGAGAGCGTGGACGGAGGCCGGAGACGAATGGTCAAGCCCGTCAGCTGCTCGTCAACCGGCACGGTGATACTGAGGCCGCCAAATGCAAACCCGTCGGCGATCGCGAAAACGCCGACGGTCCCGGCTTCGACATGGGCGAAGCTGTAGGCGCCGTCTTCGGCGGCACGAGCTTCCCGAATCGCGCCGTCGAGACCTTGTTCGATGAACACGCGCGCCCGGGGAACGGGGCTGCCCTCCTGGGTAAGGACCGTGCCGGAAAGCGTGGAGCCGTCCATCGTGGCGGCCGCAACCGAGAAGAAGAGTACGAGGAGATTCATGCGTGATGCCCTGTCTTCCTGAGCTTAAAAACCAAGGGTGTCATACCGGCCAGGTCCGGCGATACCGCCCTAGCCGCTGCTTTGAACGACGCTCGCGATGCTTTCCTTCTGCAGCTGGTCATAATTCAGCTTGTAGCTCTGCAACAGGGCTTTTTCCGGAGAAATGCCGCGCGCGAGGGCGTCTACCATACGGGAAAGCCCCTGGGCCCCAAATCGACGCCAAAGATACTGCACCGAAGCGTGGGACTGACGGTACGCCAACCGGAGCTCCTCTCCGTTGCTCAGTTCGGTTTGCGTGGCTTCAAGAGAATGAAGCGGGAACAGGCCCCCGTTACTGCTGGCGAGGTGCAACAACTCGGCATCGCGCGGCGTGAGTTCGTTGGAAAACGTCTCCGCCAGCCCTTCATTGAACCACCACGGGGCGTTTTCCGCAAGGAGATAGCGCACGACCACGTGGGTGTACTCATGGTACAGCCGGCGTCTCAATTCCTCAGCGGGAATCTGCCCGCCCGTTCCATCGCTGACCGGGAGCCGGATCTTCCCATCATAGATCGCCGCGACGTGCGGCCCCAGCGCGGTCGCCCGGCTGAAATCATCGGCGATATACACATTGACCAGAATCGGCGTGGGAGGGTATACATTCCCGAAATTGCGCCCGATGTCCCGGTAGGCATGTTCCAGCACGGTCAGCGTCTGCCGGAGAAGCCCGCGATCCGTATGCGGATCGTGTGTGATGGTGAAGTGCCGGGATTTGAGATTCTTGAAATCAAATTCAACGGAATCTTCCCGGTATCCCTTATCAAGCTTATCGCGCAGACCGGCCCGTCCGGGATTGACCTTTGCCACAAACTCCCACTGGGCCAGGGCAGACGGCAGGTCGTTGTCCTGATAATAGGCATCGCCCAGAAGCTCGTGCGCATCCAGGTTTTCCGGAGCGAGGAGAATCGCCTCTTCAAGCCGGACAATGGCATCCTGGACAAGAGACATGCGAAGAAAGTACGACCCCAGCTGAACCCGGGGGAGAGGACTCTCCGGAGAGGCTTTGATGGCTTCTTCGAGATGCTGGGCCGCGCTGCTGTAGTCGCCCCCATCTGCCAGTTCCGCAGCGCGTGCCTGGTACGCATTCGCCAGGTTACGCTGAACGGTTTCATTACCGGGTACGAGTGAGGCCGCCTCGAGAAAGCAGTGGAGGGCGCGGTTCCAGTCGCCGGCCTCGTAATATTCGACACCAAGCGCATTCCATTCCGGAGCCGTGTGCTCGCCTGGCTGCCCGTGGGCTGACGGGATGTGCAGGAACACACCAACCGTCACAAATACCAGGAGGAATCTGTTGATAAAGTCTTTTTTCATGCCGCGTCTTCAGTTCGGAATGATCGCGATAGCGTCCACTTCAACCAGGGCATCGAGCGGGAGCTTTCCCACCTCGATGCAGGTTCGGGCCGGAGGATTCATTGGGAAATATTCTTTATAAATTTCGTTGAATTCGCTGAAATTGCGCATATTGGAGAGATATACAGTGACCTTAACTACGTGCTGCAGGCCTGAGCCGGCATCTTCAAGAATGGTCTTGAGGTTCGTCAGCGCCAGGCGCGTTTCATCCTCCAGATTGCTTTTCTGCATGCCGCTGCCGTCGCGTGCAACGGCAATCTGCCCGGACACAAACAGCAGCCGTCCCGCAGCAACAGCATGCGAATACGGGCCCTGGGCAGGGGGCCCATTTTTTGAGTGGATGCATCGCTTTTCCATGGAAATCGCTCCGTGCGCATCTGTTGTCCAGTAAAGAAACTACCACACGCTGTCGGGAGCGTCAAATGTCGTTCGATACGCGTTTTTCTGCCGCTCCGGCAGGCAACCCGGGTCAGGAGGCGTGCTCAGGCTGGCTCTCGGGCGCTGTGTTTTTCCGGAAATGCAGAAAGCCGATCCGCAGCAGTGCAGCCTCGAGCGCCAGCCCTCCGGCAATCAAAAACGGCGTGTTTGCGAAAGGCCAGGGCGTGCCGCGCCAGTCGGCGAGCAGTCCGAACCCGACCGCACCCAGAAGCGAGCCCAGGCCGACCATGCCTTCGTGAATGGACACCCGCTGGTGTTTCTTGACAGAATTGGCCACGCTGTATGACTGGCTCGCGAAAAAGCATACCCCCGCGGCGATGCCCACAACGGCACAGCAAACGGCCATGACCGCCAGGCTCATGGTAAACGACAAGACCCAGAATGCCACTGCGGCTGCGGCCTGGAAGAGCGCCAGGACCCAGAACCGGTGCTGCCAGACAGTGCTGTGCCCCATGACAAGGGAGGTGCCCGCGCGCATGCCGTTCATTATCATGGCCAGGATTGAGAAATACACGACAGGTTCGGCGGTCAGGGGAGCGCTCGTTCCGGCGTGAAAGAGGCATAAAGCCCCGGCTTTGACGAGCTCTTCCATACGGAAGCTGAAAACGGCCGTCACGGCGTTAAAGAGGGTGCTGCCCAGCACCAGGGAGAGCCAGGCCGACAGGAGATGAGCTTCGCTGCGTGTGGTGTGGCCGCGGTTGGCAGTACGGGTCGTTTCGGCATCCGGCGCGGCCATGCGCGATTCGTGGGGGAGGCTGGCGGCAAGCGCTGCTGCCCCACCCGCACACAGGGCCGTGGCCAGAAACGGCAGCCGGTAGTCGATGGGCGAGAGAAGCCAGGTTGCAAACGGCGCGCAGGTGAGCCCGAGGGTCCAGGAAAGGTTGTACAGGGCGAGGCGGTGCGTTCGCACCGCAGGATCGGGTTCGGCGCCCACCCACGACTGCATGGCCGGCCAGAACAGGGCTGGAAATATCATCCCCGCCGTAGTCAAGGCAACATAGAAGTATGGGTTAGAAATCAACACACCGAGCGGGAAGAGGACGGCGAATCCCGTGGCGCCCAGGACGCCCATCAAGAGTCCATTGGAAAGGCGGCCCACATAACGCGCGGAAACAATGCTCGCGACAGCATACAAAGCCCATTGCAGGCCCGTGATGACGCCGGACATGCCCGCGCCCCCTTCCAGGACATTAAAAATGTAGAAGGGCGAGGCGGTCAATCCGCAGACCATCGCGAAATCGAATAGAAAAGCAGCGGCAAATTGTCGATACAGTGGTTTGAACATGGTCGCGCGAGTCTACGGTGGCGCCATCAAAATATCAAGGCGGAGCTATCTCAAGCAGGACTTTTCCCAAGATTTTGTTTGATTTGCGTCAGTTGTTGTTTCATTTGGGTGTGTCGATGCGCCAAAGAGGCCTGCTGAACACCAGCTTCCCGTTGCACGCTGGACCGCAGGGCTCTCGAAGATCAAAAAGGCATCGAAAAACGGAGTTTCGGCAACAATTGACGTTGGTATTTTGTGCCGTTGAAAAGGCCGTGCTATACTCAATTTCATTCGTCAGGGTGCTAACTGGAACGCTGTGAACGCGATGGGAGCTTTGCTGTTCATTTTTCGTATCGTCGTGGTATCGAGACAATCAGCCAAGCATGGGGGAGAAGTGGGGTTATCATGCAATTCGAATTGATCACTCTCGGTTGTGCATGTGCGGACGTCATTGCCCGTCCCGTGGATCAGTTTCCGGAATTCGGTCATCTGCAATTGTTGCCGGAACTGGAAATTCACCTGGGCGGTCTGGCGGCTGTCACGGCCACCGTGTTTTCCCAGCTCGGCGGGAAATCGGCCCTGATTGGAAAACTGGGCGCGGATGGGTTTGGCGATTACATCATTGGGGCCTTAAATCAGGCCGGTGTCAATACAACCCACGTGCGGCGGGAAAAATCAGAACACACCTCCGCCACGATTGTCCTGGTGACCTCCCAGGGGGAGCGAACGTTCCTGCACCACCTGGGAACGAACGGAACCACCACGCCGGACGACATCGATATGGGACTGGCCAGACAGGCAAAAGCCTTTCACTGGGGCGGCCCGGGCGTCACGCCCGCCCTCACCGGCAAAGGGATGGGGAAAGTGTTTCGGGAGTTGCGCGAGGCCGGCGTCATGACGTCAATGGACACCTGTTTTGACGGGTCAGGCACTTGGTTCCCGTTGATTGAAGAGGCGCTGCCCCACCTCGACGTGGTCATGTCGAGCCTGCATGAAGCCCGGTATTACACCGGCCAACAGGAGCCGCGCGACATTGTCCGGTTTTTCCGCTCGTTTGGCGCCAAATACGTGATGTTGAAGCTGGGTGGCGACGGAATGATCGTCGAAGATGAGGAAGCATCGCATCACCTGGAAGCGCACAAAGTCAACGTGGTAGACACCACAGGCGCCGGGGATGCCTCCTGTGCCGGATTCCTCTACGGTTTGCTCAATGGATGGGGCCTGCGCCGCAGCGGTCAACTTGCCAATGCCGTGGGCGGCCTCACCGTGCAGCATATGGGAGGGGCTGAAGCCATAACCTCCCTGGAAGAGACCATCGCCTTTATGGAACGTGGCGCTTGATTCGAGACACATTTCCGTTCAATATGAGGGCTGGGAGCGGAAGCGATGACAAAAGCATTTCTGATTGCGACCGTGGCGGCGATTGTGCTGGGGCAACTCGATGACGGGATTGTTACCAGTACGGATTTGACTCCGAGCAGTTCTATGTCAGGCCGCGAGGGACAGCCCCGCCGGGAAGAACCACCGAGGACCGCCGCGCCTCCGCCTCAGGAGAGCGCCCCCGTTGTCCCGCCTCGGGAAACATGGGAGACCCGGGAGGCAACGCCCTCAGAAAAAAGCGCCCCCTCGGAAGAGCAATCCGCAGCGCCGCGTCCGCTGATTCCCGAAGACGCCCGCGCTCACCGGGCCGTCGCCGCTTTCTGGTTTATCCTTCCGGAGACTTGAGCCAGTGTTCACAGCATCATGCGCCAGACTCGGGAGAATGGCTGTTTTTCTGATGGTTGCGCTGCAGGCTTTGGACGCCCCTGCGCAAGATGTCCTTCACCGCCACGCGGCCCACACCATGCTCCGCGATATCGCGATAGACGGTTCCAGCGGGGCCGTATTCGTCGCTGCTTATGCGCGGGAAGAAATCTGGAAGCTGAGCGCCACAGGGGAACCCATAGCGACGGCCAAAACCGGGAGCGGACCGGTTGCTCTGGCATTGAGCCTTGATGGCCGCCTCGTCGCGTGCGTCAACAAACTGTCTGCCAGCGTGATGGTCTTCGATGCAGAGTCCCTGACGCTCCGCAAGACATTTGCGTGCGGTGAAGGCGCCGCGGCAGTCGCCGCGGCTGGAAACAGCGCATTTGCGATTGCCAACAGCCTTGCCGATACGGTTACCGTTGTGGAACTGGAAAGTGGCAAGACGGCTCTTCTTGAAGATGTGGGCCGCGTTCCCAACGCGGTGGCTTTTTCCGACTCCGTGCTGGCCGTTGCCGCTCGCCAGCCCGCCGCAATAACCCTGCTGGACCTGTCAACGGGGTTAGAGGCCGGGCCGCGGCGCGTTACAAAGCTCCCTGCGGCGCCCCTCGCCGTCGCAGCGGAAACCGGCGGCAGATTTGTCGTGGCCACCGAAACCGCACTGCTGCGGGTGGACGGCCATACAGGCGAAGTGCTCGCTTCAACCGCCCTCGCCGCCTCAGATGTCGCCGTATCGGGGGAACGTATCGTTGCCTTGAGCGGCGACTTCCTGGTGATGCTGGATCCTGCGCTCGACAGCCTGGAGCGCATCCCCATAGGCGCGCACGCGACACGCGTGGATTCGTCAGGCGGGCTTGTAGGTCTGGTCGCCCCAGCCGAAGCCGCCTGGCTGTTGAAGGGTGCGCCGGAAGATTGGCAGAAAGAGCTGCCCGTTCAACAGGAGCTCACTCCCCTGGAACCCGCCACCTCCGAATCGGTCCAGGTTCTGCCGGCAGAACCGGCGCCGGGCGAACCGGCGGCCGCCACGCCTGAGCCCGTCTCGCCGGTGCCCGTGCGCTCACCCGGACCACTGCCTGAGGAGAGCCCGGGGCCGGCGCTTCCAGAGGTGGTGGAGGCGGAGCCGGCCCGGGAAAGCAAAGCCGGGAAATCCCCGTCGGCGCCCTCTGAAGCAGCATCGGCCGTGGCGGCCCAGCACGAAGGCCAGCCCGCCGCACTCCAGGACGCAACCGAACAGGACGAGAAAGCTCCGCACGAGTCGAAAGCGTCGCCGGAGCCGGAGGAACAGTCTTCGGGCACACCTGAAGCCCAGGCAGCGGACGAAACCGCTGAAGACCTTCGCCAGCCCGGAATCAGCCCCTACGCTCAACGCCCCCGCACCATTGCCACATTCGGGACAGGCGCGCCGCAGTTCACACGCGAGGCCCCCGAAGGCACTCCGCTGGCGGGCGCATGGTCCGGAAGCCTCAGCGAGGCGTTTACGCGCGGCTGGGATTTCGCCAATTTCAAGGGCGCGTTTGAACTGCAGGATTGGAACCAACCCCTCGAATTCCGCGGCGTCAAGGCCGACCGCTTCAAAGGCACGCCCGGGGAAGACGGCAAACTTCAGCGGATGTCGTTTCAGGGCAATGTGTCGTGGGACTGGGCGGAATCGGCATTTCGGGCCCAATTACTCGAGGCCGACCAGGTCACGCGAGAGATTCTCGTCCAGGACGCCCATGTGGAGCGGGAACTCTCCTCGCTTGACGCCGACCGGCTCTATTATCGCTACCCATCGCAGTACGACGAAGCCATTATGCCTTTGATCGAGTCCCAGAGCCTTACCACGCAGGAACAGGCCCGCCGCCTGTACACGCTGGGGTACGGCGAGGCCGACAATATTGAACTCGTCGAGCCTTTCCGGGAACTGCGCGCAAAACATGCCCAGTACAATTTCGCGGAAAAAACCGGAGCCGCCACCGAAGTGCGTGGGCGCTTCGATGTGCTCCATTTCGGAATTGACGAGCTGGAAATGCTGGGGCCGGGACACATTCAAGCGCATGACGCCTGGATAACCACCTGCCCCGGCGACCCGCCCATCTTCCGCCTCCGCCTGAAAGAAATGGAAATTCTGGAAGACAACGCTGTCGTCGGCCGAAAAGCGCGGCTCCAGATCGGCAAGGTCATAACACCCATCTACTGGCCGAAATGGAGCTTCCACCCCGGACGGGACAAGCTGATCGATATCGATTTCGAAAGCGGCCGGGCCGCTGAACTCGGCTACTACCTGAACTACGGGCAGCGCTTTGCATTGAGCCGGAATGCCGACCTGGGATTCCGCTTTATCCCAACGGAAAAAGAAGGGGTGGGGCTCGGGCTGGAAGGCCAGTACGATTACATGCTCAAGCCCAGTTCGCCTCTGTTTCGTGGGAAGGGCGAATTCCGTTCCCTCGCGACCACGGAAGAACGGGGCTATTTCGAGGCGTACCACCGGCACGAACTCACCGAAGATACGGTGCTGCTGCTGCAGGCTGAATACTGGAACGATGAGAACATCATCAAGGATTTCTATTACAACGAATACCGGAACCGGACGGAACCCCGGAATTTCGCCAATGTAACCCATACCCGGCCCACGTATCTGGCCACGGGCACCTTCCGCTACAACGAGAATGAAGTCTTTGCAGAGACCGAACGCCTGCCGGAAGCGACGTACCACTTGCTTGAACGGCAGCTCGCCAAACGGCTGTACCTCAGCTTTGACACAATTGCCGGATTCAACGAACGCGAACCGTCGGGCACTCATGCCTGGCGCATGGCTAATGTTGCCCGTGCCAGTATGGATCTCGACGTCGCGGATACATTCAGCGTCGTGCCGTTTTACGAGGCCGACCTGTCGTGGTATTCGCGCACGGTGGATGACGGGGATTCCGACCTGCGATTCGCCAACACCGTCGGTGTGACGGCGCAATCACGCTTCCACCGCGCGTATCCGGGAGCGCTCGGTTTCTCGGGATTCAAGCACGTAATCGTGCCGTCCCTGACGTATTCCTACCGCCCGGAACCTACCATGGACGTCGACGAGACACCCCGGTTCGATGCCTACGACAACGTGTACGGCCGGAGCCGTATTGAGGGGAAGGTCGAGAATATCCTGTTCGCACGTGACGCGCTCACCGGCGCGGTCTGGCAGGCGGCGCGTCTGACCTTGTACCACGGCAACGACTTTTGGAACGAGATCCGAGGTTCCACCGACTATGAACTGGAACTGGATCTCAGGCCGCGCCCGTGGTGGGGCATCTTGACCGTCACCGAGCATCACAGCATCGGCAACGATTTCGACCTCGATGAACCGTACCTGTTTGAACGGCTTGCCCTCCAGTTCTGGGAGGACATGATGGGCAAACCCTACGACCCCGAACTGGCCTTTCAATACAACGCGGTGTACGGCGATTATGATCGGGTCCTCTCCTATCTCTATTACGACGACCTGGCCCAGGGCGGACGTTTTGGCGCCCGCCTGGGTTTCGCGTACACCGAGACTCAGAGCAGAGTGTTCAACCGCGAAGTCCTCTATGGCGCGCGCTACAAGCTCAGCGAACTGTGGGCGTTTGCATTCGAGCACCGCTACGACCTCGAGCGAGGCGAGGTGTATCAACAGGAATACGAAGTGCGTAAGCGGTTCAAGTGCTTTGACTGGTCGTTGAAGGTGCGCGATCGCACACAGGGCTGGGATTTTAACGTCGCCATCAGCCTTTCAGCGTTCCCCGGCACAAAAGTGAAATTCTAGACCGGGCCGGCTCCCCGCCAGATCTCAGGCTGACCGGACACGGCGGATTACCGAGGCACAGGCATGAGCAGCGCAATCACCAGAATCATCGAATCGATCCTGCCGGAAATCGTGGAACTCCGGCATGCATTCCACCAGCACCCCGAGATTCGATTTCAGGAGTCGTGGACAGCGGAACGCATTTCCGGTGTATTGACCCAATGGGGCATTTCGCACCAGACCGGCCTGGCTCGGGGCACGGGCATTGTCGCGTCAATCACCGGCAAGCCGGGTAAAACCATCGCGCTGCGCGCGGACATCGATGGGCTGGAGGTGGAGGAAGCCACCGGCCTGCCCTACGCATCAAAAGTGCCCGGCCGGATGCATGCCTGCGGGCATGACGGCCACATGGCAAATCTGCTGGGGGTGGCCCGTGTGCTGAACGAATTCCGCGAAGCTCTCCAGGGGACCGTACGGTTCCTGTTTCAACCCGGCGAAGAACAGGAGGGTGGAGCCCGCTACATGATCGCCGACGGCGCACTGGACGGCGCGGATGCCATCTTCGGGCTGCACGGTTCGCCTCTGTATCCCGCCGGGACCATCGCCGTGAAGAGCGGGCCTCTGATGGCCAGCGCCGACTTTTTTCGGATTCGGGTTCAGGGAAAGGGCTGCCATGGCGCTGACCCGGCTTCGGCCATCGATCCCGTAATCATCGCGGCTCACATCGCCACGGCCCTGCAGACGGTGGTCAGCCGGGAGGTCGATCCCAGACGCCCTGCCGTCGTCACGATCGCGCACATCGAAGCCGGCACAACCACCAACATCATCCCCGACACCGCATTACTTGAAGGCACCATTCGCAGCGTTGACCCCGCAACGGATGCCCTTTTGCGCGCGGCCATCGAGCGCATCGCGGGCCACACGGCCCAGGCTTTCCGCGCATCCGCCTCGGTCCGCTTCGGCGGGAATCCTTACCCGCCCGTGGTCAATGACGCTGCCATGACGGAGTTGCTGCTCGACAGCGCTTCACGGACCATCGGAACGAAAAACATTATTGCGCTCAAAGAGCCGCAGATGATTGCGGAGGACTTTGCCTGCTATCTGGAGCAGGTCCCCGGTGCGTTTTTCTTCCTCGGCATGGCGAATGCTCCGGACGAGCCGTACCCGCCGCTGCACAGCGCCCAGTATGATTTCAACGACAGGGCCCTCCGCACGGGCATGGCCGTCATGACAGATCTCGCGCTCCGATTCCTGTCGAAAACGTGACGAACCCGGGTTGGCAGGGTCCGCAGCGCTCGAGCTTGCCCAATTCCTCACGCCAGGGCCGTAAATCGTTCAAAGAAATCCGGGAACGTCTTCGAGACGCAACCGGGGTCGTTAATGACCACCCCAGGAATGCGCAGCCCCGCGAGAGCGAAGCTCATGGCCATGCGGTGATCGTCGTAGGTGTCGATCTCAGCCGCGTGAAGCTTCTGAGGAATGATATGGAGCCCGTCGTCGAATTCCGTCACGGCGGCACCCAGCTTGCGCAATTCGCGAGCCAGCGCGTCGAGGCGGTCGCATTCTTTAAGCCGCAGGTTGCTCACGTTCCGAATCGTGGTCGCTCCTTGCGCGAAGAGGGCCGTCACCGCAAGCGTCTGGGCCATGTCCGGCATCGCGTTGAGATCGATATCCAGGCCGCACAGGCGGTCCGTGCCTTCGACTTCGAACCAGTCGGGACCCGACCGAACCCGGCACCCCATCTGCTGAAGGACTGCGGGAAATCCGGCATCTCCCTGGCGGGATGATGCACCGAGGTTGCGTACCCGTACACGTCCGCCCGCGATCGCGGCAGCCGCGAAAAAATACGAGGCGCCCGAAGCATCCGCTTCGATCACATAGTCTCCCGGAGCGTAGCGCTGGCCGTGCGCGACGCGAAACGCCCGGTAGTCCTGATTCTCGGCAGTGACGCCCCGCTCGGCCATCATGGCAATCGTAAGATCAACATAGGGTTTTGAGACCAGCTCACCCTGGACCAGGATGATGGCCTCCCGATCGGCCTGGGGAGCAGTCATCAGCAGGCCGCTCAAATACTGGCTGCTAGCGCCGCCCTGGATGTGTGTCGTGCCCCCAAATGAGCCCGAAGACGTGATGCTGATGGGCGGGAATCCGCCAACGGTTTCAACGGTCACGCCCCATTCGCGGAGCGCTTCAGCGAGATCGCCGATAGGCCGCTGCCGCATGCGGGGCGTGCCGTCGAGGACGGTTGTACCCGGGACACCAGCGCAGACGGCCGCGAGAAACCGCACTGCCGTGCCCGAATTTCCGAGAAAGAGCGGCGTCGGAGAAGGGGTCAGGCGGCGCACGCTTACCGTGACGGCATCGTTTACCCGGGCCACCTCGGCGCCCAGGGCGCGGATGCCTTCGAGCATATATCCAGCGTCATCGCCCTGGGCCGCGCCGGACAACGTTGAAATCCCCGGAGTGAGCGCCGCCATGACGAGAGCCCTGGCTGTGCAGCTTTTCGACCCTGGGATCGTCACCTCAGCATTCAAATTCCGGCGCGGGACGATTTCAATTTTTGGGGTGGTCATGTTTCAACCTCAACGGCGGTTCCCCGTTCTATCCCGTATTTCAGCGCGGCATTGCCGCAATTGACGGCAATCTCGAGGCGTCCGCTGCTGCCAAAATACGCTACGGGCCAGCCTGGGGCAACGTCGCCAAAAACGGTCGCGAGCCGTTCGACAGACAGTGTACCGGAG
>DAOSJS010000011.1:8910-27948 GCA_035367355.1 Candidatus Hydrogenedentota bacterium | reverse complement strand
AAATTCACCTCCTGACGTTGGTTTTGGTCAACTTTCGCCAGTATACAGGTTGAATGACCATGTTTGGCCCCTATCCATGCACCTATTCTGAAACTGGGGATCACTGAGGCACGAGCGTTCCGAAGAGGAAAAGCGCTCCTGTAACGGGTATACTCCCGCATTATGTCTGCGAAATGGATGAAACGGCGGCACTTTCTTGTGGCAGCGTCCGGGGCGGCGCTGGCTGCGGCGCTGGACGTTTCGGGGCGGCGTCTGTCTGCGGAGGCGCAGCCTCCGGCTCGCCCGCTGCACGTTCATCTCTGGTGCTGGGATTCACGCATGACGTGGGATGATGAACCCGCGGCGATCTCCCTGCGCATGGCGGCGGCCGACCAGAAATTTGTCTATCCCAAGCGGCCGGAGTCGTTTTTGATCGGATTTAAACGGCTGGTGGACTATTGCGCCCGGATCGGGGTCCACAGCATCACCATTTGGGGCTTTTTGCGCGCCGCCCATGGCGGGGTGAAAGCCGCCGCCGAGTTGTGCGAATACGCCGCAGACCGGGGCGTTGGCATTCTGCCGGGCGTAGGATTGTGCTCGTACGGCGGCTATTTTTACGATGGCGACCACCGTTTCAACCTGGACACGTACCTGCGTGAACACCCGGAGCGCGCCTCGAGCGCCCGGGAGGAGCGCGGGGGCCGCGTCGTGACGCCCGTGCTGGATCCCTCCCTGGCGGCGAACCAGGCCTGGTGGCGCGACGGCCTGGAATGGATGCTCGAAACCTTCAAAATCGCTGGGATCAACTATGAAATGGGCGATTTTGTGATCAATTCATCGCCTGAAGCCGCGGCCGCCCGCGCCGCCCTCGGGTTCGAGGCTGACGGCAACATCCTGGACATCGTCGTCGCTACGCGGGACCTGATGGACTACGCATACCGGGCCAAACCCGACGGCGTTTTCATCAACTGCACCTACCGCGGCTGCCAGGACATCTCCGGCTTTCCGAAGATGCCTTATGTGGACGCCGTGCATCCGGACACGGTCTGGGAATACACCCTCGCGGGCATGGTGCGGCGGCCCGGATTTCCCGGCGAGTTCGCGGGCATGCCGGAGCACCGAAAATACGGCTACCTGCACTGGTTCAATCCGTCCACCAATACGACGGATACGGACTATGTCGCGGAGATCGCCCGGGTCTTTCCGGGCCTGGTGCAGCTCGAGTTCGATTTCGCGGGAACCTACGGTGAAGTCTCCGCGATTGGAAATCTCCTGGCCGACCGGAATTATCAGGCGCAGGCGGCCTGGGCGAAGGACCCGGCCTTGACCCTGGACGCCTTCAACGCAGGATTTCAGCCCGCATAGCTCCGCGCCGGCGAATCGGCGGAAAGCCGCGAGGCTCAGGGTAAAAAAGGCCTCGGATCGACGGCCTCGCCGTAACGGCGCACTTCGTAATGGAGGTGGGCGCCGGTCGCGTTTCCGGTCTGGCCGGCTTCTCCCACAACCTGCCCCGCTCGCACCCAGGCGCCCGTTTTGACCCGGGTCTCAGACAGGTGCGCGTAAAGCGTGCTGTATCCGCCCGCATGGTTCACGATAACGTACTTTCCGTAGCCCCTGCGGTCGCGGTCCGTGCGTGCCACGAAGCCGTCAGCCGTAGCGTAGATCGGGCAGCCTTTCGGGGCGCTGATGTCGATGCCTTTGTGAAACCGAGAGGCGCCGCCCCCGGCGCTGCGCTGCGCCCCGTAGTTCGAGGTGATCACGCGCGCCGCCGACGGCGTCGGCCAGATGCAAGGCACGGGATATGACTGCGGGAGCACCAGCGGGCGCGTCGCACAGGCAGCCAATCCCATCGCAGCGGCAGTGATCACCACAGCCCAGACGGCCACTCGTGCCTCCAGCGCTCTTCGCATCCAGTTCATGTCACATGACCACTATATATTGTGCCGTTTCGGCGTAATCCGCGCTTTCACTTGAGAATAATACAATATATAGTCGATGTAAAGAACAAAATACCATATATGGGCCATGTCTTGTGTCGCATGCGCTTCGCCAGGGCGTGTCAGCCAGCAGCGGATTGGGCCGGATGCGCTGCCGGCTGGATTGCCTCACCGAATCGGTTGTCAAAAAGGTTGCGGATGTCATCGCTGGGGCGGCCGTGCTATGCTCTCGCGAGTGCACGTCCCTCGGTGCGTTTCCTGAGCATTATGGAAAGTTCGGTTTTTGCCCCTGGAACGCCTTTCCTGCGGGAAAACGCAGTGCACGGAGCCTGCCCAGCGTGGACTACGCACTCATTGCCGCGCAGGAGCTGCGCGAAAAGCGCCGCCGGGTGAGTGAAAATGGAACGATGAAAGAAGGAGTCCAGTCATGCCGCATCCGCACTCTGTTATCCGGGGAATTCTCCCCGCGTTGCTGACGCCCTTCAAAGATGGCGGCGTCAATGAGAAGGTGCTGAAAAAACTGGTGCGATTCCAGCTCGACCAGGGTTGCCACGGTTTTTTTGTGAATGGCAGCACGGGGGACGGCTTTCTCATGACCCGCGAAGAGCGCAAGCGTGTGCTCGAAGTCGTGGTGGGTGAAGTTGCAGGCCAGGGCAAGGTAATCGCGCATGTAGGCGCTATTTCGAGCGACGAGGCGGCGGCGATGGCGGTAGATGCCCGGAAAGCAGGCGCCGATGCCGTGGCGAGCGTCCCTCCGATTTATTACCCGGTGGAGCTCGAGGGTTTTGAACTGCACATGCGGACCATCGCCGAGGCCGCGGATTTGCCCACGTATTGTTACTATATCCCGGCCTTGACGGGCCATTCGCTCGGCGGCGACCAGTTTGTGGACGTGGTCCGACGCATTCCGAATCTGGTGGGCTTCAAGTACACCCACAGCGACCTGTTCCTTCTGTGGTGGATTCTCGATGCCCTGGGCGATCGCATCTCCGTGTTCAATGGAAATGACCAGATGCTGATGCAGGGCCTGCTCACCGGCGCCTGCGGCGGCATCGGCTCGACCTACAACTACCAGACCCGGACCATCGTCGACATTTATGAAGCGGTGCAGGCCGGCGATTGGAAGAAGGCGCGGGAAGCGCAGTGGCGGGCCAACCGGATGGTGCAGGTGCTGTTCCGTTTCAAGGCGGGCGGGGTGTCGGTCGAGCGCGCCATCCTGCAGCTTATGGGTTTCGATGTGGGTGCGCCGCGCCCGCCCAAAGTGCCGTTTCCAGACCACGCCCTCGCCGCGCTGCGCACGGCGCTCGAGGAAGTCGGGTTTTTACCGTAAGCCGGCGGACCCGCGGGCGGGAGCAACACCATGACGAACGTTCACAAAGATTTTCACGGGGCCTTGAGCTTCGGCATTCAGTTTCTCGAGGATCAATACGGCCTGGCCGGGCTCGAGGACTTCTTCAGCCGTGCCGCAAAAACGGTCTATGCGGACTTGATCGAAGATCTGCGCAGCCGCGGACTCGATGCGCTCAAGGAGCACTGGGACACGGTGTTCACGCTGGAAGAAGGTGACTTTGAAACGCGCTACGAGGGCGACACCCTGGTGCTCGACGTGCGCGCCTGCCCCGCCATCCATCACATGCGCGCACGCAATTACCGCATAGGCACCCATTTCTGCGAGCACACGCGCATCGTCAACGAGGCCGTGTGCGCTGAGGCGGGATATGCCTGCAGCGTCGAGTATGACCAGGAGGCCGGGCGCTGCGTACAACGTTTCTGGAGGGCTGCACCATGATCTCGTGCGTCGACTACATCTATGTCTACAGCGAGTTGTTTCAATACCTCGAGGAACGTGACGGATACGCCAAAGTGGTCGAGTTCTGGGAGGGCATCCGTGAGGAATTCCTGGCCAATCTGCGTGAATACATCGCCCGGGACGGCCTCAAAGGCATGTACGCCTACTGGTCGCATACGCTGGGCGAGGAAGGCGGGCGCCATCACATGAGCCTCTATGGCGACATGTTTGTGATCGACATGCACGACTGCCCTTCAGCGAAGAAAGTGTTTCGGGAGGGCCGCATCAAACCCTACCCGAAGTACTGCGAACACTGCCCGGTATTGTATCCTCCGTTGATTCGAGAATTCGGGTACGAGGTCGAATACCACATTATCGATTGCCCCTCCGGACAGTGCCGCCTTGTGGTGCGCAAACCGCCGGGCGTTTCCACCCCCGATGACGAATGAGGCTGTGCCTCAGCGGCGCCGCTTTGTGGCCGGGGCTCAAACCAGGCTCCGCTAGGAAGTGGAATAGTAATCCCAGTTCTGCTTCTGGCGCCGGTACCAGTTGTGTCTCCACAGGCTGGGTTTCGGCGGGTGCGGGTTCGGCTCGGGGTTGGCGAAGATCTTGATCGTGCCGGATTCGTCGAGGATGATGACCTCCTCGCGTGAGTCGCCTTCGATATCCGCCACATAGATCCGCAGAGCCCGGGTCCGGAAGATGACCAGGAATTCCCCGGAGACGGCGTCTACGATCGCACCGGCGCCCGTTCTATGCCGCTCCTTGGCGGCCAGGTAGTCTTTGTCGCCGCCGTCCCAGTCGATCCGGCTGATTTCTTCGAGGCCGTGCCCGGTCCACCATTCGGGTTTCTTGTCATTGACGTAATACTTGGAAATCAACTCACCCCTGGCATCGAGCACCCAGGGGGCCTGTTCCTGCACGAACGGCTCCTCTTTGCCTCGAGGCGCCGTGCCATCGCCGCCGGACGATCGGTTGAAGATTTCAAGCCCGGGCCGGCTGGGATCAAAATTTCCCACGGCGAGCTTGTCCGGATCTTCCCAGTTCCAGGGGTTCAGCACACGCCAGACAATCCGCTCGGGATTGACCACGACTGTATGAGATTTCGCGCCGACCTGCTCAGCCAGGGCGACCTCCAGCGGGCCGCCGGGCACGATATCCGCGATGATCATGGAGTCAATCCAGTCGTGGTGCCCTTCATAGACCCATTCGTGCATCAAGCGTCCGTCGTGGTCGATGAGCGCCGCACCGGCGACTTCATCCCGCCCATCGCCGTCGAGGTCTGCCAGGCGGATGGGGCTGTGATCGATTCCTTTGTATTCGTGCGTTTCCCAGAGGGTCGCGCCATCTTCGCCCTGGATAGCCCGGAGGTGGGCGAGATCATACTGCAGCACGATGTCTCGGTCGCCCAGTCTGCGCAGGTTTGCGATGGCTATCGCCTCCGGCCGTCCGAGATCAGTAACCCGGTATTTTTCCTCACCCGTTACCGCATTCAGAACCAGGATGCTGTCGTCTTTCAAGAAAAAAGCGACTTCTTCATCCTCGCCGCCGTCAAGATTTCCGGCAATCACGCTGGGATGATGCATGTACTCGAAAAAGCGGATGTCGCCTTCCCAGACCCACATTTTCGTCCCGCTGTGGCTGTACGCGCCCACATGCCCTTCGCTCGAAACCACGAAGTCCATGCGCCCGTCTTTATTCAGGTCATGTACGAAGAAGCCGCCGTGGAATGCGTCGGCCCGAAACGGCTGCGCGAGGGCGAATTCGCGGCTGGGCGCAATTTCAGGGGGCGCCGCTTCCCCGGATGCCCCGCATGCGATCAACAAAAGAGCCGATACGATGTTCATGGTCATGTAGACTTCCTTTTGCCAGCGGAGGCCAGGGGCTCTCCTCACACTGCTTCATGCCCAGTACTTCGGGCGTATCTCAGGCGAATATACGGGCATTTTTTGTGGTTTGCAATCTGTATCCCAAAACTAAGATCTGATCAGGACATTAATTTCTCAGTACTAGGAAAATACTGCAAATCTGGCCAGCTCAAAACAGGATTATTCGCACAGGGCCGGCGGTTTCTGGAAGAGGGGTGGCGGTCTCCGTACAATGCCGGCCAACCCGGCTCGAAGGTAAACACAGGAGGGCAATGATGGCCAAGCAGCGCGAACTCACCGGGCGGATCAATGATCTCGCAACGGCATTCCGGCAGTCCGCGATCTTGTATGCGGCGGTGGAGGCGGATGTTTTCTCGCAATTCACGGCGGGCCGAAAGACAGCGGACGAAGTCGCGAAAGCGCTGGACTGGGATCGCCGGGGAGCGCGGATCTTTCTCGACGCGCTGGTGGCGCTTGAACTGCTTGATAAACGTGGCGATGCATACGGCAACACAGCGCTCGCGGCCGCCTGTCTGGTGCCCGAAGCGCCGGCGTATCAGGGAAACATTGTCCGGCATCTCAAGGCGGGGTACATGAACTGGTTTCATCTGGAAGACGCGGTGCGGACGGGCGAGGTGGTGCGCCTGGAGGACGAAAGGAATCTCCCGAAGGAGCGGCGTTCGCCGGATGACCTGCGCAATTTCATCCTGGGTATGGGCGATATCGCGCGGATGAGCGCGCGCGAGATTCTCGACACCGTCGATCTGGCCGGTTATCGCCACTTACTGGACGTGGGGGGCGGGCCGGGAACCTACAGCATTGCGTTTGTGAACCGGCATGCGGAGATGCGGGCCACATTATTTGATCGGCCGGACGTGGTCGATATTGCACGAGCGCAGGTATCCGCCGCAGGGCTTGACGGGCGGATCGAATTTATCCCGGGCGATTTTATGACGGATGCGCTGGGGAGCGGGTACGATCTCGTGCTGCTCTCAAACATCATCCACAGCTATGGCGCGGAGAACAACCAGCGGCTGGTGAAAAAGTGTTTTGAGGCGCTGGAGCCGGGCGGACTCCTGATCCTCAAAGATTTTATACCGGACGACGATCGCTCAGGGCCGCCGTTCAGTCTGCTCTTTGCGCTGCATATGTTGATTCACACGGGAGAGGGCGACACCTACCCGTACGCCGAAGTGGCTTCGTGGACGAATGCCGCCGGGTTTGCGCCGGGCCGTGAAGTGGCCATCACGCCCCAGAGCCGTTTGTGGCTGGCAAAGAAACCCCGCTCCGGGCGGCACTGAAGCCGATCGCCCTGGCCGCATGCGCTTTCCCGCGGCCTGCGGGACTGTGCGTGGCGCGGCCAGTTTATGGTGCTAGCGAGGTGCTGAGAGCAGGTTGATAGTGCGGGATTTGCGGCTCATTTGGGAAGTAAACCGGCCGGATGCCGTTGTTTACAGAAAACAGACGGTTTCGGGCGGTTTTTGGGGTGAATGTAAATCTTGTGGAGCGCTTGGTTTTGTGTTAAACTTAGGCAGGAGATTCCGGGGAGTTCTAAGGTCGGTGCACTCCTCTGAATTGATGGGGAACACCGTTCTCCCGGCGGCTTGACAGCCCCGTAAGAGTATGGTTAAATACGGTTTGTAATTGGTTGTACAGCGGAGAAGGAGAAGACCACAATGAGAAAATCGTTAGTCGGCGTGCTGACCATCGGCGTCGTCCTCATGTCAGGGGCAGCGTCGGCGGCCATCTATCAGCCTCCAAAAGTCTGGGACGACCTGTCCTGGTGGGGGAATAGCGGCGCTACCCCGGAACCGGTGAAAGACCCGGTGCGCGCAGCCTATTGGTGGTGGCCGACCAAACCCGCCTCCAATGCGAATGACAGCGAGCTGTGGGGCAATCGCGGTAAAGTGATGCATACGTGGGAAAAGCCGATGGAAGCGCCGCCGCCCCCGGAGCCGCCCAAGCCGCCCGTTGAGCCGCCAGCGAAGAAGCACGTTGCGCCGGTTCTGAACCACATCCTGTTTGACTTCGACAAAGCCGTTCTGAAGCCGGAAGGCAAGGCTGAAGTCGACAAGGCCGTCGCCCACCTGAAGGAATGGCCCGGTGACACCGTACTGATCGAAGGCCACACCTGCGACATCGGTGAAGCGGCGTACAACGAAGGCCTCGGCGGCCGCCGTGCGAACGCGGTGAAGACGTATATGGTAGAGGCTGGCATCAGCGCTGACCGCATCTCGACGAAGAGCTTCGGCGAGACGCAGCCTGCCGTAGCAAACGACTCCGCAGCGAATCGCAAACTGAACCGCCGTGCGGTCATCGTGACTACCCTTAAAGACTAGCGGCTCATCCGACAGCAAGTTCTCGGCCGCTTTCGCGTCATCCGGCGCGAAAGCGGCCGTTCTGTTTTGTGCCCGCGGAGTCGATGCCGCGCCCGGCCAGGTGAAATGGGGCAGTGGAGCCTTCACGGCTCGATGGAATCTGCTCCAAGCTGCGGAGGGTGGAAAGCGGCGCCTCTGCTGTTCAGTGGGAGGGCATTCGCCGTGGCGGCGCGCTCATCCGCTGCCGAACGAGCGTCCGCCCATGTGGTCTCTTCGTTGAGGCAGCGGGGTCAGAATCTCTCCCAGTGAAGCACCTCGTCGAGCTTGCGTTTCTCAATGTTGGGCGACTCGGCGGGGTAGCCCAATGCAACGAGACTGACGAGCCGGTAGCGCTCTGGCGCACCCAGCAGGGCGCAGATCTCCGGCGCGTAGGCTTTTTTGTCGCCGGCGACCCAGCAGGTGCCCAGCCCATGAGCGCGCGCAGCGACGAGGATGTTCTGCGTGGCCGCGGCGCCATCTTCCAGATAATATTTGCCGTCTTCGCAGAGCACGGCGACACACGCCGGGGCATTCGCGATGAATTTGCCGAAGTCGGTGGCGTCGGCAATCTGCTTGCGCAGAGCGGGCTCGGTGACAACGACGAACTCCCAGGGCTGTTCGTTTCGGGCCGTTGCGGCGAGCCGGCCGCAGTCGATGATGTCTTCGATAGTCTCTTTGTGCAGCGGATCAGGCTTAAACGATCGTATGCACCGGCGGGTTTTAAGAGCTTCAATGGCATCCATAGTCAATAAATCTCCTCGTAGCACGATGGTTGTGTTGAGCCTACCGGGAAGAGGACCGAAGATCAAGCCGTGACCCAAGGGCGGCCTGCGCACGGGCCCTCGTGCATGCGCCCCGGGTTCGTGCGGCTCCGGGTTTATTCGGCGTCGCTCAGGTTGTATTTCTGGAGACGGTACCGCAGGGAGCGTGGCGTGAGGCCCAGGAGCTCCGCGGCCCGTTTTTGCGAATAGCGGCCGCGCTTAAGGGCCTGCTGAATGAGCCGCGTTTCGAGGTCAGCGATCAGCTGCTCGAGGTCGAGCCCGCCTTCAGGGAGGTCGCTCAGAGCGGGTTGGGGATCCGGCGTGTAATCGCGGACATACGCGGGCAGGTCGGTCAACTCGATGCGGTCGCCGCGGCAGAGGGCCACGGCCCGTTCAAGCACGTTCTCGAGCTCGCGGACATTGCCCGGCCAGCGGAAGCTGTCGAGCGCTTCCTCGGCCTCAGGGGCGATGTCCACGGGGGAACGGCCCAGGCGCTGGGCATGGGCTTTGGCGAAATGGCGGGCGAGCAGCGGCACATCACCTTCCCGGGCGCGCAAGGGCGGGACCGGGATCGGAATGACATTCAGGCGGTAATAGAGGTCTTCGCGGAATTCGCCGGCTTTGGCCATCGCTTCCAGGTTGCGGTTGGTGGCGGAGATGATGCGCACATCGACTTTAATGGTGGTGGTGCCGCCGACGGGCATGATGGTCTGGTTGTCGAGCACGCGCAGTAATTTGACCTGCAGCGACAGGGGCATTTCACCCACTTCGTCGAGAAACAGCGTGCCGCCATCGGCTACGACAAACAAGCCTTCCTTGTCTTCGACCGCGCCGGTAAACGCGCCTTTTTTGTGGCCGAACAATTCGCTTTCGAGGAGGTTTTCGGGGAAGCCGCCGCAGTTGAGCGCGACGAAGGGCCGGGCGGCGCGCTCGCTGAGCTGGTGGATGGCGCGGGCTACGAGTTCTTTGCCCGTGCCGCTTTCGCCGTGGATCGCGACGGTACTGGGCAACATGCCGACCCGGCGGATCATCTCGCGGGTCTCTTCGATGGCGTGACTTTTCCCGATGATATTGTCAACCGCGCCCCGGAGCGCCTGGCTTTTGCGCAGGGCGATGATCTCGCGGTTCATGTTGCGCTGGGCGATGGCGCGTTTGATGAGCAGGCGCAGTTCGTCGTTCTTGAAGGGCTTCATGATGTAGTCTGCGGCGCCGCGCTTGAGCGCCTCAATGGCGGTCTCCATCGAGGCGTAGGCCGTGATCATGATCGCCGGAGTGGTGGGCGCATTTTCCTTAATCCAGGACAGCAGGCGCAAGCCTGCCTTGTGGTCATTCTCCATGCGCAGATCCGTAATCACTGCATCATACGGCCGGTCGTTCAGTGCCGTTATGGCGTCTTCAACGGTCGCCGCTGCCGTGACATCGTACCCGTCATTCCCCAGCACGATTTCGAGCAGTTCGCGCATCCCTGCTTCATCATCAACCACCAGCGCTGAAAATCTATTGGACACGCAACGCTACTCCTCTTGCCGTAAGATGGGAAGTCGCACACTGACAGACATGCCGCCGCCTTCGCGCGGGGTGACCCGGAGAGTGCCGTCATGGGCAGTCACAATACGCATGCATACGGGCAGGCCCATGCCGACGCCACTAGCCTTGGTAGTATAAAAAGGCTCGAAGATGCGCGCAAGCTCGTCGGGGGCGATACCCGGGCCTTCGTCGTCAAACCGGATCTCGATCGACGTGGCGTCCGGGATAACCCGGATGTCGAGCGTTCCGTGTTCGCGCATGGCTTCGATCCCGTTCTTGGCGATATTCATAAACACCTGCTTGATTTGCGAACGGTGGCCCGAAACCAGCAAGTCGGGCGCCGGAAAATGTGTCTCGATCGCCAATTCCCCGCTATCGCGGCAGGTATCGCGTAACAGTTCCGTTACCTCTTTGAGCGATTCCAGAATTGAAAAGGTTTCCCGCCGGACCTCAGGACGCCGTGCGAAATCGAGGAAATCCGTCACAATCCGGTTCAGGTGATCGGATTCGCGGATGGCGATATCCGCCAGCCGCTGGGCGATCGCGGGCGCCGCAATGCTTTCCTTGAGCTCGTCTACGGCCCCCCGGATGGCGGCGACGGGGTTGCGGATCTCGTGGGCGAGGCCCGCGGACAGCTCGCCCACTGCAGCCAGCCGATCCTGCCGTTTGAGTTCTTCGCGTATCGTGGCCATTTCCGTGAGATCGGTAAACGAGGCGATGACGCCCGTCAGGCTGCCGTGGGAATCGTGAATGGGGCTGGTGGTCAATCCCAGCAGTATCACGGCACCGCCGCTGGTGCGGGCGTGGAATTCGAAGCTCGTAAAATGCCGTCCTGTGCGCAGGGCCGTCAGCACGGGGCATTCCACTCCCGAATCGACGCGCAGCACCTCGTGCACGGGCCGCCCCGTGGCGGCGCTCTGGCTCAGCTGGAGAATGCGGCCTGCCGCTTTGTTCTGCGCGACGATGATCCCGTTCTGATCGGTAATCAGGAAGCCGTTGCTCATGTTGTCGAGGATTTCATGCTGGAACTGCTGCATGCGGTATACCCGCATGTTCCAATATCCGCTGATGAAGGCCGTGAGGTAGTACCCCAGGCCTTTGACGATGAAACCGTACCACTGCGTGAAGACTTCGAAGTCGCCGGCCGCAGGAAACCACTGGAAGGTCTGTATCAGCGTAAATAGCGTGGCCAGCGAGGCAAAGATGAATCCCTGCCTCTGGCCGAGCAACAATCCTCCTTCGAGAATGACGATGACGAAAAGAAAGGTGAATGGGCTGTCGGCACCTCCGGTAAATCCCACCGTGGCCGCGACCACACCGAAATCGACAAGCACTTGGGCCCAGGTCAGCAGCAGGGGCGGAATCTCCGGCCGGAACAGCCGGTATTGTGAATAAAAGCTGGTGATAAACCCGAACAGCAGAAACAAAGGCAGCCAGGAGATGCCCGGGCTGTCGCGCTCGGCCAGCCGGTAGGTGCCGATGGTCACCACGATCAGCATGCCGATGCGGCCCAGGCCCACCACCCAGGGCCGGCGGTTGAGGCCTTCCAGGGGCAGCCGCGTGGATACTATGGCGACATCCTTGCTCACATTCCCTTTTCGATCAGTCGTTGCAGGCCGTCCGGGTCGCTGCTCCGTTTGAAGGCCATCTCGAGAGAGATGAGATTACGGCGCACCAACCGGAAAAGCGACTGGTTCATCGTCATCATGCCTTCCGACGTGCCGATCTCAATCATTGACGGAATCTGCTCCAGTTTTTCCGACCGGATAAGCGAACGGATGGCCGTGTTCGGAATCATCACCTCGAGGGCGATGACGCGGCCCGTGCCGTCGGCGCGAGGAATCAATTGCTGGACCACCACCCCTTCCAGTACGAACGAGAGCTGCGTGCGGATCTGATCCTGCTGGCTTGCGGGAAATACGTCGACGATGCGGTTGATCGTCTGCAGCGCATCGTTTGTGTGCAGTGTTGCGAACGCAAGGTGGCCCGTTTCGGCAACGGTCAGCGCGGCCGCGATGGTTTCGGGGTCGCGCATCTCACCAATGAGAATCACGTCAGGATCCTGGCGAAGCACGTGGCGCAGCGCCGCGCCGAAACTGTGCGTATCCGCATTGACTTCGCGCTGGTTCACGACGGATCGGTGATGGGAATGGAGGTATTCAATGGGGTCTTCGATGGTAATGATGTGGACGCTCCGTTCCCGGTTGATCCGGTCGAGAATCGAGGCCAGTGTGGTTGATTTGCCGCTCCCCGTCGGCCCACAGACCAGAATCAACCCGAGCGGGCGGTGGGCAAAGTCTTGTACTACGCGCGGCAGGCCTAATTCGTCGGCGGTGCGGATCTCGAACGGAATCGAACGAAAGGCGGCTACAACCGACCCCCGGTCTCGAAAGACATTCAGGCGAAACCGGCTCAGCCCGTCGATGCCGAATGACATGTCGCATTCTTTGGTTGCTTCGAACGTGGCAATCTGCTCTTCGTTCATCACCGTGTAGATGATTTCCTGGGTGTCTTCCTGCCGTAAGGCGGGATACCCTGCAAGCGGGTGCAGGTCGCCGGCCACACGAACCATCGGAGGCACCCCCACGGCGATGTGCAAGTCGCTTGCACCCAACTCGATCATCTTGCCGAGCATCTCTTTTACGCTGATGTCCATTCTGCCTCCCCTTTTCTGGCGCGGGTACTGGACGCCGCGGCGCTCCCGGGCTTTCGGCACGCGTTCCCCCGGCGAAAACCTGCTCTCTCGCCCCGCGCAGCGCCTAATCCACGGCGGTAGCGCGCAACACTTCCTCGATCGTGGTCAATCCGCGTGCGGCCTTCGCGAGGGCATTCTGGCGCAACGACCGCATGCCGCATTTCAAGGCCGTCCGTTTGATATCCATGGCGGGGGCCCGGTGCATGACGAGGTCCTGCAATTCGGGATAATTGGGCATGGCTTCGATCACGGCCAAGCGGCCTTTGTATCCCGTTCCTTTGCAATGGTTGCAGCCGCGGCCGCGCACAAACGTAGGTTTCCCCTCACACAGGCTGTTGTTGAATTGAATGCGTTTGAGCACGTCTTCCGGCACCTGGATCTCTTCTTTGCAGGAGCTGCATACACGCTTCAGCAGGCGCTGCGCCGCTGCGAGCATAACGGAGGACTGGACCAAGAAGGGCTCGAGCCCCATGTCGGTCAAGCGGGTGAATACGCTTGCCGCGTCGTTGGTATGCAGGGTGCTGAGCACGAGGTGGCCGGTCAGGGCCGCCTTGACCGCGATATCGGCGGTCTCTTCGTCGCGAATCTCACCCACCATCACGATATCGGGGTCCTGGCGCAGGATGCTGCGGAGCGCCGCGGCGAAGGTCAGGCCGATTTCACTCTTTGTCGGCACCTGGTTCACGCCGGCCAGCTCGTATTCCACAGGATCCTCAACGGTCACGATGTTGTGCGACGGTTTATTGATTTTGTGGAGCGCGCTGTACAGCGTGGTGGTCTTACCGCTTCCCGTCGGTCCCGTCAGAAGGATCATCCCGAAGGGGAGCTTCAGGGCCTCCGTAAACGCTTCCATGGGCTGCGCTTCGAATCCCAGCTTATCCAGGTCGAGGGTCAGGTTGCTTTTGTCGAGCACGCGCATCACGACTTTCTCGCCGTAGTAGGTCGGGAGAAACGAGATGCGGAAATCGACCTCATGCCCCTTTGATACGATGCGGAACCGGCCGTCTTGCGGCAGCCGGTGCTCGGCAATATCGAGATGGCTCATGATTTTGAGCCGCGATATCAGGGCATTTTGCATGGATTTCGGCGGGCTTTTTGTCTCTTCGAGGACTCCGTCGACGCGGTAGCGGATGCGCAGATTTTTCTCATACGGTTCGACGTGGATGTCGCTGGCGCCCAATTCAAGCGCATTAAGCAAGATCAGGTTGGTGAGCCGGATCACGGGACCGTCTTCGGCTTCGGCCGTCATCGAAGCCAGATCGGCGATGTCCTGCGTCTCTTCGACCACCTCCATCCGGGTAGCTGCTTCGCCGTTTCCGGCAATGATTTCGTCGAACAAATCGGAGCTCTGCCGGCCGCCATAATGGCGTTCAATGGCGCTTTCGAGCTCGGATTTCACCGCCACCACCGGCTCGATCTCGTAGCTCGTCAGCATTTGCAGGTCGTCAAGCGCCATGATGTTCAACGGATCGGCCATGGCCAGGGTCAAGACATCGCCCGTCACCGACACCGGCAGCATGAGGTATTGCCGCGCCAGCGAGGCGGGCACTTCGCGCAAGATCTCATCGGGGATATGGTAGTTTGCCACACGGATGTGAGGGATGCCGAGCTGTTCGCTGAGGGCGATAACGAGGTCTTCCTCGGCCAGATAACCGCGTTCTAAGAGAAACTGCGCCAGATTCTGGTTGGAACCGCGTTGCAGGGCCACGGCTTCCTGCAATTGTTTTTCCGTGACCAGGCCCTGTTCGAGCAGGACATCGCCCAGGCGGCGTTTTCTCGTTTTGGGTGGCACTGCACGTTTCCTTATTTCAGGCCCGCCGTGATTGCAGAGGCGAGTAACTCATCTCCTTCCACACCACGGCCGTCAACAAGTATATCGCACGCTGTGCGATTATGCCGCATCGACTCCAAGCTGGCTCAAGACTTCGCCGGCGAGGTTCTTGTCTATCGCGTGGCCGGATACTCCCGCGTATGCGATGACTTTCCGCAGGGCGCCGATCATCTTCCGCATGTCTTCCTGGATCTGCGTTGCAATCAGCCGCACGATGTCTTCGGGCACATCCGCCTGCGCCTGCCGGGCCGTGCGCGAGAGGATCTCGACCCGGGCGGTTCGCTCGGGCGCCCGTACGCAAGACACCACTCCGGAAAAGAGCCGCGACGCCAGGCAGGGATCCAGTCCGCCCAGTTTTTCCGGCGGGGCATTGCCTGCCAGAAGAATTGGCCGTCCTTCATGGTAAAACGCGTCCATCAGATACAGGGCTTCTTCCTGGGCGCTGTGTTTCTGGGCGAGCAGATGGATGTCGTCGATGAGCAGGATATCCATCTCGCAGTAGCGGTCCCGGAAGGCCACGGTGGCGTCGTCGGCCAGCGCCCGGGCGAATTTCCGGGCAAACATGCCGGCCGACACATACCCGATCCGCAAATCCGGGTTGCTGGCCATGATCGTGTTGCCGATGGCATTGAACAGATGGCTCTTGCCCAGGCCAACGCCTCCGTAGAGATAGAACGGCGTCAAATCGTCCACCTGGCCGGCCGCCAGCGCCCGGCACAGGGTCACGGTGAGTTCGTTGCTCTTGCCGCCGATAAAATCCGCAAACGTGTACCCGGGAATCGGATGTTCATTTTCGCGCGCGGCCCGTACCTGCTCGTGCGTCCGTGCGGCCAGGCCGGGGCTGTCCAGGGCATCCAGCGCATCCAGCCCCGGCTCGAGAATTTTTCTCGAAGGCGCACCGGGAAAGGCACGCACGTTGTCGTCATCATCAGCCTCGACCTCTATCTCGGCGCTGCCGGCTTCGTCCACAAAGGCCGGTATGGCGGCTTCCTGCGCTTCCCGCATGGCTTCGACGGCCTTTTCGGCAGTCTCGGCGGCGCGCCGGGCGGCTTCTGCGATTTCGATGATGCGTTCGGTCTGGGCCTCGTCGGATGATTTGCCGCCCGCAAGGGCGTCCTGCAGAGCGCGCAGGAGTTCTTGCGTATCGTCGGAACGTTTCGCCTCCCGTTCCAGCGCCACGGAAAACTGGCCGGCTATCGCGCCCAGCGCGTCTTCCATGCTCTGCCCGACCGCTTTGGCCAGCTCATCCGCGGAGGGTCCGGCGGGAACCTTGTTTTTCGCGCTGATATCCTGAACCGTCTTCGCCAATTCGCCCACGGTGCGCTGCATCGTGTCTTCCATGCTCAACCGCAGCGTTTCCTGCATCGCGGCCAGGCTCTGCTGTGTGGCATCGGTGCGCTTGGCCTCCAGCTCCAGTGCGTCTGAAAATTGCTGCGCGACCGCGCCCAGCGCGTCTTCCATGCTCTGGGCAACCGCCCTGGCGAGTTCGTCTGCCGTCGGGCCGGCGGGGATCTCGATCTTCGGGTTGGCGTCTTTCAGGCTTTTAGCCAATTCGCCCACGGAGCGCTGCATCGTATCTTCGATGCTCGACCGCAACGTTTCCTGCATCGCGGCCAGGCTCTGCTGTGTGGCATCGGTGCGTTTGGCCTCCAGCTCCAGCGCGTCTGAAAACTGCTGCGCGACCGCACCCAGCGCGTCTTCCATGCTCTGGGCAACCGCCCTGGCGAGTTCGTCTGCCGTCGGGCCGGCGGGGATCTCGATCTTCGGGTTGGCGTCTTTCAGGCTTTTAGCCAATTCGCCCACGGTGCGCTGCATCGTGTCTTCGATGCTTGAACGGAGCGTTTTCTGGAGCGCCACGAGGCTTTGCTGTGTCTCGCCGGTGCGTTTGGCTTCCTGCTCCAGGGCGTCCGTAAATTGCCGCGCCATTGTACTCAGCGGATCCTGCATGCTTTCGGCAACCGCCCTGGCCAGCTCATCCGCCGTCGGGCCGGCGGGGATCTCGATCTTCGGGTTGGCGTCTTTCAGGCTTTTGGCCAGCTCGCCTACGGTACGCTGCATCGTGTCTTCGATGCTTGAGCGGAGCGTTTCGGCCATCCGCTCATTGGCGGCCGCGCTTTCATCATCGTTGTCTTTTGCCGTCTTCGCGAGGCTGTCCTGCATCCCTTTCAGGAGGCTTTCGGTCGAGCGGGCCATGCCCTGCTCGACGCTTTCGCGCATCAATCGCGCCAGCTCGTTGTAGTCAGGCGCCGGCGCGGCGGAGCTGGCCGGCCCCATTTTCTCGAGCGTAGACACCGCATCGAGCAACGCGTCCTGCACGCTCTCACGAAGCTGCGCCGCGAGGTCTTCCATGCCCGCATCCGGTACGGGCGCCAAGCGATCCGCGGTCGATTTGGAAGACGAATGGCGGGGCGTCTCTGCGGCCACCTCGATTTTTGCGCCTTCAGACGTGCCGGCGTCCGCCGGTGTGGAGCCCGTTTTTTTGCCGGTTTCCGCTTTCGTCTCCGCGGAAACCCCCTCCTCCACCGGTTTTTCCGCGGGAGAAGCCTCCGTTTCGGAGTCGTCGGACTCTTCATCGGACACCAGATCCGGATGCTCCGACAGGCCAAACGAGCTTGCGGTGACTCTCCAGTCTTTGCCTTTTTGAAACAGGCGCTCGCAGGCAGGAGCGAAATGGCTCCAGTCGCAGAGAATGGGCTTGATCCGCAAATCCGGGCAGACCTGCCGAACGGCTTCCAGCGCATTGGCGTCCAGGGGGTCAACCATGGCCACGGTCAATATTTTGCCCAGTTTGTCAATGGGCAGCAGGCAGTGTTCGAGGCAGATCGCCTCAGGGACCAGGCTCAGCAGTTCATCGCTGATCTGATAGTCGGCCAGGCTGATGTGGGGAATCTTGCACTGCTTGACCAGAAAAGAAATGAGTTCGTTCTGTTTGATGTACTTCAGATCCACGAGGATCTGCCCGACAAACCCTCCCTCTTTTTCCTTACGCTCAAGCGCCTCATTCAGCTCGCCGCGGGTGATGATCCCCTCACCAACGAGCATTTCTCCGAGCAGCCGGCGATTGTCGGGGCCAGTCGACTCCGCCGCATTCCCCTTGGGGTCTTTGATATCCTTGGCCTCTTTATTTTTCTGCGCGTCTTTGGAAGAAAATGGCCGGGATTTACGCTCTGGCCCGCCCGCTTTCTGACCTGCCCCCGGAGACTTGTCCGAAGCGCCGGCTGAACCTTTCCCGCTCGACTTATCTTTGCGCCAGCTAAGCATAGTTCATTGCCACCCACCTGCTGTAACTGCTCTCGGCTGTGAACCGACCGCTAACGCTCGAATTGTACCATGGGCAGGCCGGTTCGTCAAGTAATAACACGCTGTAAAGTATTGTGTGACAACAATTTGTCGAGTTGACGGCTTTTTGTCGCTGTCCTTTATGCTGCTCTTCGGCACCCCAATATACGGCGGTGTTTTTCTGGAATACACCGACATATGGTATGCCCGGGAACGGCCGGGTCAGGGCGGGTTTTTCTGCGAGAATTACGGTTTGACGGGCAGGCCGGAGCGCATCGATTCGTTCGCGGCCAGTGAAACGAGCAGAGATTTTACGGCGTCGTTGTATGTGGACCGGATTCGGTTACGTTTTTGCGTTTTTACCGCATCAATGAAGACCCGCGCTTCTTCTTCAAAGCAGTCGATATTCGAGCGGACTGTTGTGGTGCGTTCCCTCTCGTGCAGGGTGAGCCGCCCTTCTTTGAAGGCCAGTTCGAGGTCCGGGCAGATGATGTTGACACCGGCCGCTCTGCGGCTGCCATTCACGCATGAGGAACACACGGCCCCGGACGCGCCGTTTTTGAAACGCAGGGAAACGACGCTGCTGTCATGAATGTCATAATCGGCAACGTGGCTCATGCAGCCGGTGGAGCCGATGGCATGCACTTCTTTGATTTCTCCGCAGAGGTAGCGCAAGAGGTCAAAGATATGCGTGCTTTGTTCATGAAGCTGGCCGCCGCTCTTTTCGAGCTTGCGCCACCAGGGCGCTTTCTGCAATCCCCCCCGCCAGTACCCTGTGGCCAGAGCAATGGGCCGCCCTTTCAATTCCTTGCGCGCCAGGGCGGCTGTCTCGAAATAGCGGAAGCAATAACCTACGCTGCAGATGACTTTGGAACGGGCAATGGCCGCCGCGATGCGCTGTGCGGTTTCCCGGGTAAGCGCCACCGGCTTTTCGATGAACAGATGGATCCCGCGTTCCGCCGCAGCCTCTTCCATGCCGCAATGCGCATAAGGGGGCACCGAGATGAAGGCGGCA
>DAOSJS010000011.1:0-8900 GCA_035367355.1 Candidatus Hydrogenedentota bacterium | reverse complement strand
GGCTTAGTCTTGTCAAACATCGTGTTGAAATCGGCAAACGCCTCGCCGCCAAACCGGGCCGCGGCCGCTTCGGCGCGCTCCAACTCGATGTCGCAGTGCCCCACAATGTTCACGTCCGGATTGCGGCTGAGATTGGCGCAATGCACACCCTGGATTCCCCCGGAGCCCACAAAGGCCACCTTGAGCATGATCACGCCTCCCTCCGCGCGGATTGAGCGGCACGAATAAAATTGCGATGTTCAGATCACGAGACTGTGCCAGCGCCTGCGAATGAATATCTGCCCCGCTCCGGAGTCGATTCAAGCGGCCTTGCGCACCCGCTCCGCGCTGTGCTTTCCCGATTCTTCCGGACGCTCCGCGCGCGAAGTCTGCTGCATGAAAGGGTCTCGTATAGCCTCTACGCACGGCGGCAGATCAGAATGACGCGAATCCCGCACCCCACAACCTTGAATGTCTCGCGCCAGCCTTCTGATCAAGTGAATTTTACCAGACGGGCGGCGCGAATCAAACCGGGCGATTCGCGCGCCCGAGCCTTTGCCGCGTAGATGCCCACTCCGTCCACGCGTGCCGCATGCCAGGGTCTTGGCCCGGCAGACGTCCACCCCCGCCAGCAGGGCGCGTGTGCAGGGGCAGGCCTCTGTCACGCTGATCTCCGCCCATCCCCCGCGGGTGGCGCGCATCTCCCGCGAAGTCTGCGGTAACGGGAGAGGCCATGCACTCATACGCCCTGACCGGCGCCGCAGACACAATCCGGCGCCTGGATGACTTCATGCCTGCTTTCGAATAAGATTGAACCGGGGTCGCGCGACGCGGTTTCGGGGTACGGCGCCTCTCTCAATCTGAAGGAGGAACACGGTATGGTCCAGCGCCTTGGCTTGACAGCATTTTGCGTGGGCGCGCTCATTATCGGCATGAACCCCCTGTACGCCGCGGCCGCAGCGGATGAAGAAAACCTCCTTCGCAACCCCTCGTTCGAGGAGGGCCTGTCGGATGCCGGGGTGCCCCTGGGCTGGAGACTGTACGGCCGGCAGGACGAGCTGCGGACCTTGTCGTTGATGGAACTGCCGGACGAAGAAGGCCGGGCCCTGCTGATCGCCGACAGGCATCCCGATGAAGAGATTGGCATTGTGCAACGGGTGCCAGCCACGCCCGGCACGGCCTATGTGGCGACGGCATCTTCCATGCAGATGGAAGACGCCTCGCCGGCCGGGGCCTATCTCCAGCTGCGATTCCTGCCGTCGGACGAATATTTTCAACGGCCGCTCATCCCCGGTCCGCCGGGCTCGTTCAACCGCGTCGAAGTGGGCTTGATCGCACCGCCGGGCACACGGGAAGCGGAGGTGTATCTGTATACTCATCGCAGTCCCATCCCGCAGGTGCTCGTGGGCGACGTCACGCTGACGGCCGTGGCGGAGCTCCCGCCCGGCCTGGGATTGCACAACGCCCCCAAAGTGCCTGAAATCGAAGCGCTCAAACCTCTCTACCTCGAGACGGCCGTGGCTGCCGGAGGACGCGCGGCCGCGGTTATCGTGGCGCCGCCCGCCTATGCGGAACAGGCGGCAGTGGTGAAGGCGGCGCTCCAGGCCTGCACCGGCGCCGAATTGCCCGTCCTATCCGATGAAGCCGTGGGCCTGCCCTTCGCTCAGAACATCATCACCCTCGGCAACCGCTCCACGAACCGGTTCATCGGCCTGCTCTACGACCGCTTCTACACGCTGCTCGACTTGCGATACCCCGGTCCCGGAGGATATGTGGTCCGCTCGCTTCACAACCCCATGGGCGACGGTCACAATGTGATCTTACTGGGCGGGAGCGACCTGGCGGGCGTCAGCAAAGCCGCCGCGGCGTTTGCGCAGCACGTGTCGGCGATGCCGCCTGGGCCGTCGCTTGAACTGCCGTGGCTGATGGAGATCGAACTCGGAGACGGGATCGTCTGCCCCACGGATCTGCGCGAATTCGAGACCTGGGATGCCTCGGCGGCCTACCGGTCGGTCGGCTATTTCGGATGGAACAGCATCAGCAAACGCATGGCCATGTATTATATGACCGGCGACGCGTTTCACGCGCATGAAGCGCTCCGCCTGGCCTTTCCCGACGCTCAGGCCAAGGCGGAGATCGCTGAAATTGACGGCGAACGCATCGAAAACAAGGATCTGCCCCTCGGCGGGCCCTATCATTACAACGCCCACCTCATGATCCTCTTCTGGGACCTCATCGAGGAGAGCCCGCTGTTCACGGACGATGTCCGCTTGCGCGTGACCCGCGCCTTTGCGCAGCAGCTCGCCCATCCCGGCATTGCTTCGGCCTACGTGGGCCCTTACGCGGCCATCCCGACACAGGTCGGCTCCCGCCATGGCCAATGGGCAGCGCTCTCGCTGTATTGCCTCGGCCGGTATTTCGCGAAAGACTACGATGACCCCGTCTGGTCCGTTTGCGAGCAAAATGGCTTGAACCATTTCAAATCGCTGCACGCGCACGCCTGGGTCAGCGGCGAAAACGACAATTTGTACTGGTACGACACCGCGATCGCGCCCGTGTTTACCTACCTGCTGCTGAGCGGCGACCGGTTGCCGCTCGAGAACGGCGTCGCCAGGGAATTGTTGCGCGGACTGGAGATCCTCGCTTCGGGGAAAGACGGGGACTGGGCGCTGAACTATGCCTCAATGGGGTTCCTGCATCAGGCCGCCTATCTCATGCAGGATGGCCGCTGGCTCACGTACCGCAAGCGGACGGGCGTGGACACCTCGATCTTCCGGCTCGGGCAGTCCTTTTGGCCGGAAGACCACCTGCAGCCCGTGCCGCCGGACGATATGGCCGGCAGCTGGCAAATCCATGCCTTGCCGAAACCCATGTGGAAAGCGCGCAATACCGGATTCCCTCTCGAAGAATCGTTCCAGTTTATGAGCTACCGCAACCGGCCGGACGCCACGGGAGATTTCATCCTGTTGGACGGTTTCAACGGCGCATCCCGCAATCCGTACCACACGTTCGCGATCCTGGCGCTGCGGCAGGACGGCGCCACGCTACTGGAAGGATACCTGAACCAGCTCCGCACACGGGCCGATGGGCTCACGGAAAATACGATCGCCATGGACGCGGCATTGAAACACTGCCGGGTACTGGGCGGCTCGGTCGTCGCGGTGGCGGAAGTGCCGGATATGCCGTTCACCTCCTGGCGGCGTGCGCTGCTCCATTTCCCGGGCCGCTACGCGGTGGTGTTTGACGAGCTGATACCGCGTATCGACACCGAAAACCTCGAAGTCCAGTTGCTCTGGGAGACCCGGGGCGGCAGGTGGCGTGCGGATCCGGAGCATCCGAACCAGCTTCGCCTCGATCGGCCACTTGATGCACCAACGCCACGCATCCCCGTGATCGGCACCGCTACGGACGTCGATCTGTTCTGTGACCGGCATGAAGCGACGATGCAGTGGTTCGGCCCGGCCCGCACGGGAGAAAAATTGCGCTTTTTCTCGCTGGTCACCGGCGTGCCTGCCGAGGAAGGATCCGACGTGGCCTGCCTGCGCCTCGCAGAGAACGCGGCCGTTCTGTTGACCCCTGAACCCGCCGTCGCCACCATCGGCAACTACGAAGGCATTGAGGCGGAATTCGCCGTATTGTCGGAAACGCACTTCTACGGCAGGAACGTCGTCCAACTGGCCGTGCCGGGGTTGAATCCCGTGTTCAAAAGCGCGGAACCCATGGACATCGATTGGGATCTGGTTCGCGGCACGATGACCTTCGCGCCCTCGTCCGCGGCCGCGGAACCGCCCGAGTCGCGCCCCGCTCCTGCACCTGCTCCGATGCTTCCCGCCGTGCGCGCCTGGTTGGCGGCCTGTCTGGAGCAGGCCCAGGCCCGTGCCGAACACACACGCGGTGGAACGGACGTAATGGAAGTCTCCCTTTCCGCCCTGCAGAGCACGGTTGTGAAGGCAGGGGAGGCGCCGATCGCGAGCCTCGTTACGCCGCCGGGCGGCGCGCCGCTCTTCGTCGCTGAAGGCCAGACGATCCACGCGCTGTCGCTTTCGGGCGAGCGAATGGCGTCGTTTTCGACGGACGGCCCCATCCGCATGCTCCACTGGTGGCCCGAACCGCAACTGCTGCTGGCCGGGTGTGCGGACGAAAAAGTCATTGCATTCGACCAGGATGGTAACCGCCAATGGGAGTTTGTGTCCGAGATGGACCCGGAAGTGTATCGCGCGGCCAAAGACTACTGGTTCAAATCAGCGCCGGGGCACGAGGGCATTCACGGCCTGTATTCGGGGCCCTTTATTGACGGAAAACCCATGGCATTTGTGGGTTCGGCCTGCACGCTCGAGATTCTGGACGAAACCGGCCGGCTTGTCCGGCGCATGCCGCAATTCTGGGGCAAAGTCTCGGTCATGAAGCTGATTCCCGGCCCCGACGGATCCCACACCCTGTTGGCCGCGCGCCGCTACAACGGCACCAACACCCTGGGCATCATTAACAGCGTGACTTTGGATCCCAACCCCCGCGGATTCTATTCCGTCCCGGAAGGCCATACCCACGTCCCCGGGTGGTCCGCCATGAACCGCGAGCACATCTTTTTCGACGATTTCGACGGCGATGGCAAACCCGAGGTCATGACGGAGATCAACGGCGTGTGGAACCGCGTCACCGTATGGGCGCCGGACGGTACGGCGAAATACGATGCGAGTTTCGGCCCGGGCAAGTCCATCCCCAGCGTGAACATGCGCGATATCGACATTGCTGACCTCACCGGCGACGGCGTGCCCGACATCGCCGTGGCCACCGTCGATCGGTTGTGTGTGGCGTTGACCGGCACCTGCGAAAGGCTCTGGTCCCGGCGGCTGCCCTTTGTGCCCACGGTACTCGCCTGCATCCCGTCCAGCGACGGCAAGTCCCCCTGCATCGTCATTGGCGGAGAAGATGGGCCTGTGGTGGTGCTCGACGCGTCTGGCACGCCCGTTCGCCAGGACCAGCTCCCGGACACCCCGGTCAAGATCCTTTTCTTGCCTGAAGAGCGCGCCGTGGCGTTTGGCACGCAGGACGGCCATGTCGCCGTGTGCCGCGGCTTTTAGACGCCCTCCACGCCGTGCTGGCGGAGATAGGCGCGGATGGCGGTTTCGTCGCGCAGACCTTCAAACAGCACCGCTTCGCACAGGGGGATGCCGCTGAGCGGCGGTGTGCGGCCCTCCGGGGTGAGAAGAGCGTGCTTCATGTCGAGGATCAAGCGGCGGGAAGGCTCGTCGAGCGCTTCGCGGATACGTTGCATGAGCCCGTTGTTCTGTTGAATGTGGGTTTCGTCAACGGCCCAGATGTTGAGCATCCATTCTTCGCCATTGCCGGGGTTGAGCAGACGCACGCCCCAATTCAGCCCGCCGGGGTGTCCGGGAGCCGGTTTGCGCAGAAAGTTGCCGAAGGCCATGTGAATCACGCCGCGTTGCTTGGCAATTTGGTGGCCCAGTGCGAAAAAGGCGTCGAGGGGGTCCCACATTTCATAGAGCACGAGATGGATGTCCACCGCGCGCCATGCCATGAGGTCTAGCGCGTAGCTTCCCGTCAAATGGACCTGCCCATACCCGTGAAGCGCAGCCGCAAGACCGGATCGTTCCAAAAGCAGGCCGGCTTCAATGCGGAGCGATTCGGCGAGTTGTTCTGGAGCGTATGCCATGCCGTTTTCCTTCGGGCCCACGTGCCGTGGGCTCCTGGTCTCTGCTCAGTATAAACGATCGCGTGACCGAACGCTCCACGCCGTCCTTTTCGACGCTGACCGTGATGGTGGGCTTGTTATCGGACAGGAAACAGGGCAGGCTGAAGTAGCCGCTGTCGCGAACAGGCACGGGTGCGCCGTTGACCAGTACCGTGGCTCCGGGCCCGGCCAGGCCGCGCACGCCGATATTTCGCGGTCCGGCAGGCACAAAGGTGTTTTCGGGCGGCGAGGTCTGGACCACCAGCAGCGGATCGGCCGCCAGGGCCTCAATTTCTGCCGCAAGCGCGCGCCGGGTTTCCATCAGCACGCCGGGATCGCGGGTATGATCGTAAAATGACTGCACCACCCGGCGGCAGAGTTCGAGCGAGCGCTGGCGCGGGTCGAGCCAGTAAGCATCCTCGCCTGCGCGTTCCTTGAGTGCTCGCAGGCCTTCTTCGAGCAGCCACATATACTCGAAATCCTGCAATCCGTCGCGCATGGTGCTGAACCGGAGCGAGCCCAGATAGCCGCTGCTGCCGGGATATGCTACCGCGCGGTCGCCCAGCGGCAGCTGGTGGCTGATGCCTTCCTGCGTATAGGGGTCGTCGCCGTGAAAATGATTCAGCCCCCAGTGCAGGAATCCGTCAAGGCCGTACAGGTAATTGAGCCAGAGCAGGACACGCCCTTTCAGAAGCGACTGATCCAGGAAGCGGTTCGGATAGCGCCCGACCGGATGGCAACAGGTGTAATACCAGAGTTCCTTGCCTTCGCGCTGCACTTCCTGAAACCGGGGATACCACAGGTTGAGGTGGCTCAGCTTAGGCACGTAAATATCCAGTTCGCCGAAAAATTCGGACTCCACCGCCTCGATCACCCGGACGCTCGGCGCCATCTCATGCACCTGATCGACCACCGCCGCGTAGGATTGTTCGTGCTGAATGAAGGGTTCATCGGAGATATTGACCGCGATGCGGCCCTGCCACTGGTGCTTCTGAATCACGGCTTCGACCGCGGGCAGGCGTTTCATGGCCGCCGAAACCGGTTCGATGCGGCCGTCCGGCTCGGTGTGGATACCGACGCGTCTTCCAACGGCGTGCAGGTGAATTTGCCGGATGCCATGCTCAAAAGCCGTGCCGACATACCGCTCAAGGCGCGTGGTGTCGTAGCTCACGTTGCCGCCGGCGTCTTGAACCTCCTGCACCAGTTCGCTCAGGGAGGACTGGATATCCGTCTGGCGGTGAGCCACAAGAAACGTGCAGCATTCGCCTAAAAACTGGTAATACGCATCCGAATACGGCTCAAACCGCCCGTCGAACCCCAATCCGGGAAAGCGCCACCAGTTCACGACGGAAAGGTGCCGCTCCTCTGGAATCGCGAAGTCCCAGACATGCAAGGTGACCGGCAACTGGGCGGACCGATCGTCCGCCGAGACCGCCAGCGTGGCGTCGTAATCACCGGGCGCGGCGCCGGCGGGAACAGCTACCTCAAGCCACAGCGCCTGCGTCCGCCCGGCTTGGAGCGGGATGCCGGCGTTCTCCCAGAAGGGGTCCGGGATACTGTTCGGCGCTTTCGCGACGAGTTCATCTTCGGGCAGGCCGTCGGTGTTGCGGTCGATGTCGATATATCGTTCCCATTGGAGGGTTGCGGCGCTGGCGGGAATCGTGGCGCCGCTTTCACGGTGGATGAAGTCGGAGAGCGACGCGCGCGCCTCAGCTGCGCCGGCCGTGGAGCGCACGGCTGCCTGGGCGCTGGCCGTCTCGTTCCGGGCGCCCTCGATGAGTAACGCTGCCGGGGTTTCGGCAGGCGGGGCGTCGTCACGCAAGACCTTGGCCAGGGGTGGAGGAACCCACAGGCTGACGGCCGCCGGTTCGGCCGCGTGGAGGCCCAGACCAACAGCCACGGAAATGGCCAGAAACAGATAGCTTCTCATGATTTTCATCATCTCCCTCGCGTCTTGCCCTAACCCGCAGGGATACCGCGTTCAACAGGCATGCAGGCGCTATTGACTACCGGGCAGCATATCGACTCCCGCCAATGGGTGCAACCGCATGGGGATGCGCTGAACCATCCAAGTTACGCAGCGCGTAGGGGCAGACCCCTGTGTCTGCCCTTCTTCAATGCTGCCGCGAAGGCTATCCGGATGGGCAGGCACAGGGGCCTGCCCCTACACTAGAAAAACTCCAGGAACTAGTCGATGAACTAAACAACCAGACCAAAAATGCCCCGGATACCGAACACTCAATGAAGTCTTCCGGCAAAAACGGAAAATCGCATGGCGTGCACTTAGAATTTGAATGTGCCGGCCTTCCAGCAAATTGACTGGCTCCCACGCCGAATGCTACAGTGTTTGTTACGCAGTTTTGGCGCAGTTTTTGAGTTTGCCCGCGCTAGATGGGAAGTTAGCGGTGTCCTGCACTCGCAATCCGCTTTAGCGAGGTCGAATTCCCACCCGAGGGCGTCTTACTTTTTGGTCAGGCGCGGGGTACGAGGCGCTGACGGCTGGGTCCTACTCAACGGGAAGCTGCTGAACCCGGTCAGGTCCTGACGGAAGCAGCCGCAGGCGGTTTTTCCCGTGTGCTGTAGGAGCGCCTGGCTCGAGCCGACGGCCCCGTGGCCGCTCTGGGTAAGCGTTCGACGGTGGGTGCGCGGGCTTTTTTCTTTTCCTGGCGCAGCGCAGAGGGTCATGGGAAGCAGCTGCCGGCCAGGAATGCTGTGGTTACAGAGGCGAGGGTGGGCATGGCGGAAGGGCATTACCAGGTTTTGGCGCGGACATGGCGGCCCCAGACGTTTGGCGAGGTCGTGGGCCAGCAGCACATCACGCGCACGCTTCAAAACGCCATCGAGAACCAGCGCATCGGCCACGCCTACCTGTTCATCGGCTCGCGCGGCATCGGAAAAACCACCACCGCGCGCATTCTGGCCAAAGCGCTCAATTGCCGCGCCTTCGACCGCCCAACCCCCAATCCCTGCGGGACGTGCGAGAACTGCACCTCCATCGCCGCGGGCCGCAATATCGACGTGCTCGAAATCGACGGCGCCTCCAACAACAGCGTGGATGACGTCCGGCAGATCCGCGACAATGTCCGGCTGGTGCCTTCGTCGTCGCGGTATAAGATCTATGTGATCGACGAAGTGCATCAGTTGAGCAGCGCGGCCTTCAATGCGCTGCTCAAGTCCCTCGAAGAGCCGCCCGCCCATGCGGTGTTTATCCTGGCGACGACGGAAGCGC
>DAOSJS010000010.1:0-28953 GCA_035367355.1 Candidatus Hydrogenedentota bacterium | reverse complement strand
GACCTTGCCGTCAGGAAGCTGGTGGATGAACTGGAGAAGCTGGCCAAGGATGACACCACCCGGATCGCCATCATCAACAAGTCTATCGCCAATGGATGGCTGGGGGTGTTTGCACTGGATCAGCGAACGAATAGCAACCGTCCACGGGGGAGTGGACGCAAGAGCAACGAGGGGAACTTCGCCGGTAGACAATACACCGACGAGGATTGGGCGGCCATGTACACCGAGCCGCCGGAGGTGAGCGAGTGACGATTCAATTCCACGTACCAGGCACGCCCACCGGCAAGGGCCGTCCGCGAATGACGCGCAGCGGTCACTGCTACACGCCGAGCAAGACGGCGCAGTACGAGTCCAAGATAGCGTGGTGCTTCCAGCAGGCGGCACCGGACCACGTGCCGATCAAGACGGCCGGTCATCATGGAGGCGAACGTCTACATGCCGATCCCGGCGTCGTGGTCCAAGAAGAAGGCCGAGGCAGCGAAGAAAGACGCCATCCGGCCCACAACCAAGCCTGACCTGGACAACATCTTGAAGATGATGGATGCCCTCAATGGCGTCGCATGGAAGGACGACGCGCAAGTTGTGAGTGTGCTGATCCAAAAGTACTACAGCGAGGCAGCCGGGATGTCGGTGTACATCACATGGGAGGACGACAAGTGACCATCATGGACCTGCACATCCCCGCCACGGACATCCGGGAGATCGAACACGTGCCCGGCGCCGAGGTCATCGTCATCAAGCGGCACAGCACCGCGCGGGTGGAGGTGCGCCATTGTACACCGGCACAGTATAACGCCCTGGCGGCCAAGCTGGTCATCGCCAGGATATACGAGCCGTCCGAAAAAGACGGCAGGATTGCTGACAAGGAGAACAACGATGGAGTGGATTAGCGTCAAAGATAGGTTGCCTCCGCCGGGATCGGAGGCCTTGCTATACACAAGAACGTTCGGACATTTCATTGGCTTGATTCAGAGTTATCGTCAATATGCGTGGCGTAACGGAGAGTCAGCGTCCTTCACCCACTGGATGCCGCTTCCCGAGCCACCGAAGGAGGAACAGCCATGACCGCTGAACAACGCCGCTGTCGGCTGGTCGTCGTCGGCACCGCGCTCAAGTACCTGACGCGGGACTGGGAGCGTTCCGTCCAGCATCGAGCCGACGCCCAGAAGGCGTATGAGGCCACCGGCACCGTCGCAACGGGCGCAAGCAAGGCGGCGTACCGCAGGGCAAAGGTGCGATGGACGGCAGCGTGTGAGGCCGTGGCCTATGCGGAGCGGTATGTCCACGAGGCCAACGAGATGGTGCGCGAGCTGAAGGAGATGGAGGTGACGGAGTGATGGACAATGGAACAAGGGAATGGATGCGCGAGACGATTGCCCTCAAACACGACGTGCTTACATATGCAGAAAAGCAAATCAACTCCGACTTGGATAACGCAAACGAACTGTACGCAACCGCAAAATCAAACATAGATATTGATGTGGCATACGCCATGATTGCCAAGTGCGCCCAACTGATGTGCGTCATATGCAAGATGCGGAACGAACTCGACCACCAGAGGGAGGTGACGGAGTGAACAAGACCGAGTACCTGCGCCTCCGGGCGATTGAGTTCGCCGTTGAGCAGATCGTCCGGGAGTGTCCGCGGGAAGTGTCCGACCTGACAAGCAAGGACACGTCATGGGCCAAACACGTGGACAAGGCGATGCGGTGGGCGGTGGAGAACTGGGACAAGGCACTGGCGGGGGTCAAGGAGGGCTATGCCGGGCGCGTATTTGACCACTGCTGGCACGTGTGCAAGATCGCCGGATCGGAGGCACAATCCCGCCTGTTCGGCCTTACTGTCCTTGTACCATGGTCCGACATCCGCAGGGCGCTGGAGGACGCGGTAGAGCGCAACGGCAGCCAGCAAATGTCCATCGACGAAATGATCCTGGGGATGCTGACACCAAGTGAGTAGGAGTTTTCGGCATGATGGACGAAAACTGGTCGGGAGATTGGAGTTTTTGAAATGGAGGACAAAGAATGAAGCCAAGACTGAAGCGGTGTCTGTGCGGCGACAAGCCCATATCCTACGCCTGCCAGATGACATTTGACCCGATCTACCTTTACGCCTGCTCGGACCCGCACTGCTACGCGGTGCCTCCGGGACGCAGCGATCGGACGGACGAAGATGCCAGGCGCAACTGGAACCAACGAGTGGACGACGCCAGGAGCGGCAGGGTCGTGGTCGAGGATGACGGCCCGATGCCGTTCGAGCTGTAAGGAGGACACATGAACCAGATCAACATCATGGGCAGGCTAGTACGTGATCCGGAGCGCAAGCAGGACGGACCCACCCGCTTTACCGTCGCCGTGGACCGCAAGTTTCGCGACAAGGACGGCAACAAGCAGACGGACTTCATGACCTGCGTCGCATGGGGCAAGGTGGCCGAGCTGATCGCACGGGACTTCACCAAGGGCCGGCCGATCATGCTATCCGGCCAGATGCAATCCCGCCAGTACGAGAAGGACGGATCAAAGCACACCATCTGGGAGGTCAATGTGGCGGATTACTGGTACGTGGACAGCCGGGACATCCATGAGCCGCGTCCCGCGCCGCAGACGGCACCACCCGAACCGAGGCCGGCAGTACAGGAAGAACTGCCATTTGATCTGTGAGGTGACGATGAAGAGCGACATCCGGTCATGGGACAAGTACCAGGACAAGCGCGAGGCAATAGCGGACACCCTGCGGTCGTATCGCAAGCTGGAACTGGACTATATGGCCAAGTGGGACTTCTACCAGGTCCTCTTCCCGCGATGCGTCCAGACAATGACCGACATGCCGCGCAACGACAGCGAGGACTGCGAACTGGAACGGATCATGCGCCAACGGGTAAGCCTGTCCAAGATCATGGGCGACAACCTACGGGACATGGCGCTGATCCTGGAGCGGATCGCCAAGATGGTCGAGGCACTACCGCCCGATGAACGCACGGTGCTGTACCGCCACTACATGCTGGGCGAGACATTCCAGACTGTGGCCGACAAGATGAACTACAGCGAACGGACGGTCAGGACGCTGAACCAGAAGGCCATCGACAGGATGGCGAAACAGGAGGAATAAGTCTGCCGTCCGTTTCCGCTTATTGCCGCCTTGGTCATGCTACAATGGTACAGTAGAGATATACGCACGGGGGCACTCCTAACGGGGTGCTCCCTTTTTCATGCGTTCAATAGGTCATGTGGGGTTGACGCACCGATTGTGTGGCAGGGGTGGGAGCCGGGTGCGCGGGAGGTAAGATGCGATGCCGAGTAAGCCGATGCGGTTCTGCGCTCACCCCGGATGTGGCGAGTTTGTCCGCGGCGGCTTATGCGCAAACCACCAAGCAGAGCGGGACGAGCGTGACCGGAGGGCGCGGGCCTCTTCGGACGCCGATCGCGGAAATGCTTCCGACCGCGGGTACGACGGGACATGGCAGAGGGCGCGATCAATTTACCTGCGCAATCACCCGGTCTGCGAGCGCTGCGAGCAAATGGGGCGCGTAAAGACAGCTGCTCTCGTTCACCATATCGTGCCAATCAGCGAAGGTGGTGCAAGGCTTGACCCGCGAAACCTGGCTTCTCTCTGCAGGGATTGCCACAACGAGGTCCACGCGGGCGATGTCTGGAGAAGGACGTGACGAGGGAGGGGGCGTCTGATCTCTGGGCGGGAGGGCCCTTGACCGAAGGCCGCAGGCACGCACAAAAAGTTTTCGTTTTTTTACTCGTTTTTTCACAGGGCGTGCAAACGAAGGGGGACATATGCGAAACACTCACCTGTGGCACGAGGCTTCTGGCCAGAAGGCGAGTGACGAACTAGGAACAGGCGCCGGTGACCAAGGGATGATGTTCGGGTTTGCCTGCGACGAAACGGAAGAGCTCATGCCGCTCCCGATATCGCTTGCACACGCCCTTTGTCGCAGATTGAGCGCCGTTAGAAAAGAGAAAGTTCTCGGCCGCGACGGCGACTACCTGCGGCCCGACGGGAAAGCCCAGGTGACGGTGGAATATGATGGATCGACGCCGATCCGGGTTCACACGGTCGTCGTGTCCACCCAACACGGGCCCGAAATACCGCCGGAGAGACTGCGATTGGACATTGAGGAAGTCGTAATCCGAAGCGTCATTCCGGAGGGGATGCTTGATGAGAGAACGCGCATTTTGGTGAACCCAACTGGGCGCTTCGTCGTCGGCGGTCCACAGGGAGATTCCGGCCTGACGGGGCGGAAGATCATTGTTGACACGTATGGCGGATATGCCAGGCACGGAGGCGGCGCATTTTCCGGGAAAGACCCGACGAAGGTGGACCGATCGGCCGCATATGCTGCAAGACATGCGGCAAAGAATCTGGTTGCTGCCGGCCTGGCGGCGGAGGGAATAAGCGTCTACTGCGTTCATGGTGTGTCGCAGGCGGAATACGAAACACACCTCGAGGCGGCCCTTTCCTGCCGGCCCAATCTCGTCCTGGACGATGGTGGAGACCTTGCTCGGCGCCTACACAGCGATATGCGTGACCTGGCGCAAGATGTCTATGGTGCCACAGAGGAAACGACCACGGGGGTGCGGCGCCTGCGGGCGCTCGCGCGCGACGGCGGTCTTTTGTACCCGGTTGTCGCAGTAAATGACGCCCGCAGTAAAAACCTCTTTGATAACCGATTTGGAACGGGGCAGTCGGTCGTGACGGCGGTCATGAACACAAGCAATCGGATGTTTGGCGGCAGCACGGTTGTGGTGGCCGGATACGGAATGTGTGGGAAGGGAGTTGCTCTCCGCTCAAGGGGCCTTGGCGCGGACGTGGTTGTCTGTGAGGTCGATCCAATCAAGGCAGCGGAAGCGATCATGGACGGATATCGCGTCATGACAATGGATGATGCCGCCCATGTCGGAGACATATTCATTACGGTTACTGGGTGCCGCGATGTAATCCGAACCTGGCACTATGCCGCGATGAAAGACAATGTCCTACTGGCAAACGCAGGTCATTTCGACGTAGAGATCAACGTTGGCGAGCTTGCTGCGGCGGCTACTGAAAGCTGGCAAGTAAGACCCGGAATGGTCGGGTACAAAATGCGGGATGGCCGTGTACTCTGTCTGCTCGCCGAGGGACGACTTGTGAACCTCGCCGCTGGTGACGGGCATCCGATCGAAATCATGGATATGAGCTTCTCCCTGCAGGCAGAGTGTCTGCGATACATCGCGGAATCACGTGGTAGCCTTCCGGTCGGCGTGCTCCATGTTCCGGATTCCATCGACCGCTATGTTGCAGAGCGCTTGCTTGATGCACGAACGGCAAGGATCGATCGCCTTACCGCCGAACAGGCCGGGTATCTTGATTCGTTTGGTATGGGTGAGTAAAACCAGGGGTGAGTAAAACGCGGCCGGCGCCAAAACGGGCGACGGAGCATCGTCGGAGCATACTGTAATGCCAAAACGGGCGACGGAGCATCGTCGGAGCGAGTAAAACGCGGCCGGCGCCGCTAGGCGCCAAGTGAGTAAAACCAGGGGTGAGTAAATTGCGCGGACGGAAGCCGTACCCATATGCGGTGATTGAGGCGACCAACGACAAAATACGCTATACAAAAGCCGAAATGGAGAAAAGGCATAAGGCCGAGCCCAAAATTGACTCAAGGCTTCTTCGATGCCCTCCGCGTATGAGCGAAGAGGCGAAGCGAGAGTGGAAACGGATCACAAAGCTCTACAAGGAACTGGAAGAGCCGATCATCACTGATCTCGACCTGAATGCCCTGGAGGTATACTGCGAGGCCGTCGCCACCTACCGCAAGGCGATCAGCAAAGTACGCGAGACGTCGGAGGTCTATGTCGGGAAGAATGACACAAAGCCGCGAAAAAACCCGTGGTTGTCGATCGCAAACGAGGCGGCCATCCAGATAAAGAAATATGGCGAGTCTCTCTTGCTTGACCCGGTCTCGCGAGCGCGAGCCGGCCTAGCGCGCAGCAAAGCCGACGACGATGATCCGTTGGCAGCGTTCTTTGCGAGGAGGGCAAATGGATGATAGCAACAGAGCGAGAGAGGTAACCGATTTCTTGTCACTTCTCTGCCATACGGGGGACTTTAGCGGGAAACCATTCTCGCTGATGCCGTGGCAGGAAGAGGTAATCCGAAACGTCTACGGAACACTCAAGCCAGACGGAAGCCGGCAGTATCAATATGCTTACCTGGAAGTTCCAAAGAAGAACGGCAAAACAGAAATTGTAGCCGGCCTGCTGCTGTATCACGCGACCTGCGACCCGGTTGGTGGACAGATTTTCTGCTGTGCGGCTGAACGCGAACAGGCTGCCCTTGTGTTCAATGCGGCCCTGAAAATGCTCGACCAGTTCCCGCAGTTGAAAAAGCTCTACAAAGTCCGCGAATCGATGAAGGAGCTTATAAATCGCAAAACAGGAACAACCGTCAAAGTTCTATCGGCCGAGGCATACAGTAAGCACGGATTCAACCCGACGGTTGTTGTGTTTGACGAGTTGCACGCGCAGCCAAACCGCGATCTGTGGGATGTCATGACATTTGGTGCCGGCGCCGCCCGGAGGGAGCCGCTGTGGTGGGTGATAACCACTGCCGGGAACGATCCAGACAGAACGACCGTTGGGTGGGAACAACACGCATACGCCAAGGGGATAATTGACGGCAGCATCACAGACCCACGGTGGTTTGCGCGCATATACTGCGCGCCAGACGATGCGGACATATACGACGAGGAAACTTGGTACAAGGCAAACCCATCGCTCGGAGTAACCATACCGATAGAAACCATCCGCGGCGAGGCGCAAGCGGCAAAAAATTCTGAGTCGGCCGAGAAGCTATTCCGGTGGCTGCGACTCAACCAGTGGGTGTCCACCAAGAGAACGTCCTGGCTACCTCTCACGCTTTGGGATTCGGTTCTCGGCTCGTGGAGCCCGGATGACATGCGCGGTAAGCAATGCTACCTGGGACTAGACCTGTCGAGCACGACCGACCTTACGGCCATCGCCCTCCTCTTCCCGCCCGGCGGCGAGATCGGGGAATGGCGCTGCCTCTTCCGGGCGTTCTGCCCTGCCGACAACCTTGCGGAGCGAGTCAAGCGCGACCACGTTCCATATGACGAGTGGGTGCGCAAAGGATGGTTGATTGCAACAGAGGGATCTGCCGTTGACTACGAAGCCGTGCAGCAGGAGATAGAGGCGCTGGCAAGACAATACCGGGTTAGATACATCGGGGTTGACGAGTGGAATTCGTCAATGCTTGTACAGGCGCTAGAGAAAAAGGGACTGCTGCCGGTCATAGTCAAGCAAACCATCTCCGGAACGTCGCCGGCAATCAAGCACATCGAAAAGCTGCTGCTGGATCGGCAGATCACTCACGACGCGAACCCGATCGCCAGGTGGTGCTTCGGAAACGCCGTCGTTGCGGTCGATGGAAACGAGAACAAGAAGCTGATGAAGAACCGCTCATTCGAACGGATAGACCTGATCATGGCCCTTGTTGATGCCATGGCAGTCGCTGTCAATCTTGAGCTAAAGCCACCAACGATCTATGAACAACGCGGCATACGCGCAGTGTGAGACGGGAGTGATGAGGGTAGTGAAGTTAAGGCTATTTGGTCGGACCATCGAGATCCGGAACAACGCAACCGTCTCTTTGCCGTCTGTCTACGATGATAGCGCATGGCTGTCGTATTTGCTTGGCAAGGGCCACCCGGTGAACGCGACGACTGCTGTCAAGGTGGCGGCGGTGATTCGCTGTGTCGATGTGGTGGCCAAGACAATGGCATCCTTGCCGCTGCATCTGTATCGGCAAACGCCTGAAGGCAAGACGAAGGCAACCGACCACCCGGCGTACAAGCTGCTCTGGCGGATTCCAAATCCAGAAACGACCGCTTATGAATTCTGGCACATGTATGTATTCAACCTAATGCTCACGCGCGGCGCCTACGCGAAAATCGTGCGCGATCCGTGCGGATACGTCAGGGAGCTCTGGAATGTGCCGACGGCTGTTGTCACGCCAGGCCGGAACACGGTCAACGGCGAGAGATACATCTCTGTCGACCTTGGTGGTGGCAATTCTGAGATTCTTCGGAGCGGCGACTTCATGTTTACGCCCGGATTGCGGTTCGGGTCTGCATCAACGCCAGAGGACCCTGTGGCGGTGGCCTCTGAAGTTCTCGGACTGACGCTCGCGCTGAACAGTTATGCCAAGGACTTCTTTGAGAACGGTTCCAACCTGGGCGGCCTTGTTTACTACCCAACAGCGCTGTCAGATCAGGCATATCAACGATTCAAGGAGTCCTGGCAGTCGACCTACGCCGGCATTCTGAACCAGCACAAGATCGGGTTCCTGGAGGACGGGGCGAAGTTCGAGGCAATGGGGCGCAACCCGAACGACGCGCAGGCGCTGGAATCGCGCAAGTTCGAGGTCACGGAAATCTGCCGTCTATTCGGCGTTCCGCCGCACAAGGTATTCGACCTGGACCGGGCAACGTTCTCAAACATCGAGCAGCAAAACATCGAGTACGTCCAGGAAAGCGTTACGCCGATGGCTGTCCGATTGGAACAAACCATTTACAAGGATCTGCTGACGGCCCGCGAGCAGGAGACGCACTATGCCAAATTTGCGGTGAACGGACTACTTCGTGGCGACATGGCGGGACGGACGGCCTACTACAACAGCGCCAGGCAGAACGGCTGGATGTGCGCCAACGAAATACGCGAGCTGGAGGACATGGACAGGATACCCGCCGAGCAGGGTGGCGATATCTACGCGGTCAACGGGAACCTGATCCCACTGACGGCTGTCCCGCAGAACCTGCCGAAAGGAGCCACCAAGAATGGAGCGTAAAAAGTTCTGGGCTTTCAAGGCGAAGGACGACAAGAGCGGCGAGCTGACACTGTACGGCGAGATCGCAAATTACTCGTGGTTTGGCGACGAGGTTACGCCGAAGCAGTTCAAGGCGGATCTGGACGCGCTCGGTGACATCGAGGCATTGGACATCTACATCAATTCCGCTGGCGGGGACGTGTTCGCCGGTCAGGCAATACACTCCATGCTCAAGCGGCACAAGGCCCGCAAGACGGTGCACATCGATGGATACGCTGCGTCGATCGCCTCCGTTGTCGCGATGGCTGGCGACGAAATCGTCATGCCGAAGAACGCGATGATGATGATCCACAACGCCTGGACGAGGACGGCCGGAAATGCAAAGGACTTCCGCAAGATGGCCGATGACCTGGAAAAGATCGACGGCGTTCTGACCGATGTGTATGTGGACAAGACTGGCCTGCCGTCCGATCGAGTCCGGGAAATGATGGACGCAGAGACGTGGATGACGGCGGAAGAGGCGTTTGCAAACCACTTCGCGACACATATCGGCGAGCCAGTTGCCATCGCAGCCAGCGACCTGAACCTGGACCGCTACCGCAATGCGCCGCGGCAGCAGGAGCCGCAATCAGAACCGGAAAAATTCGAACAACCGAATGACAGCGGGGGCGACAGCCGGCCCGTAGCAGATAACCGTGCCATGTTCCAGAACATCCGCAAGAAAATCCTAAAAGCCTACGAGGAGGAATGAATCACCATGGATGCCAAGAAGCTGTATGACATGAAGCAGGAGCGGGCCAACATCACCACCAGCCTTCGGAACCTCATGAATGAGTTCGAGGCTCGCGAGATGCCCGCCGACAAAAAGGACGAGCAGGCGAGGCTGGAATCCCGCTTCGACGCTCTGACCGTCTCTATTGAGAACGAAGAGCGCCAGCTCAACCGCGAGCGGGCCATCGGCGAAATCGTCAAGCCTTCCGAGAACAAGCCGCTGAACCAGCTGTTTGCGCGGGCCCTGACCGGTGATCCCGTGGCGATGGCCGAGTTCCGGAACGCCGCCCCGACCCTGACCGACAACGCCCAGGCTGGATACCTGACCGCCCCCGTGCAGTTCGTTCAGGAGCTCATTAAGGGCCTGGACAACTACCTCTGGATGCGGCAAATCTCCGCCGTGAAGGGCCCCATCGGTCCCGCGCAGTCCCTTGGCTTCCCGTACCGGGCGACCGCCGGCACTGATGCCTCGTGGGTCGCCGAAGTGACGACCGCCACCGAGGACACCACGCTGGCTTACGGCCGTCGCGAGTTCAAGCCCTACAAGATGGCGAAGCTCATGAAGGTATCCCGGACCCTCCTGCAGCACGCCCCCATGGCCGAGCAGACCATTCTGGATGAAATGCGGCTGCGCATCGGGACTGGCGCCGAGAATGCCTACATGAACGGCTCCGGCTCCGCCCAGCCTCTCGGAATCTTCATCGCCAACGCCGCCGGCATCAACACCGACCGCGACGTGTCCACCGGCAACACCGCAACCACCGTCACCTTCGACGGCCTGCAGGAAGCCAAGTATTCCGTGAAGCAGCAGTACCACGCCAACGCCAGCTGGGTCATGCACCGCGATCTTGCCAAGATGCTGGCCAAGATCAAGGACGGCAACGGCCAGTACGTGTGGCAGGGCTCCGTCATCTCCGGTCAGCCGGACCGCCTCCTGGGTGCGCCTGTGTATATGTCCGAGTATGCGCCCAACACATACACCACCGCCCTGTATGCGGCCGTTTTCGGTGACTTCCGGCAGGGCTACTGGATCGTAGATGCCGACGCCATCAACGTGCAGATCCTCCGCGAGCTGTACGCCGCCACCAACCAGGTCGGCTTCCTGGTGGACTACTTCGGCGATGGCGCTCCCGTGCTGCCTGAAGCCTTTGCCCGCGTGAAGCTCGGCTGATAAGCAGGGCGCCACACAGTGACGACAGGGCCGGCAGCAATGTCGGCCCTACGCATAACGAAGGAGGAAACACTATGCCTTCCTATCCTCTGATCAAGGAGGTCAAGCTCGTCCGGTTCTTGAATACGCTCGTCACCGCTGGTGTTGACGTTGCCGCTGTTGACAGCGCCGCCATCGACTGCCGCGGGTTCGACCGGATTCTCGTTACCCTGGACGTTGGCGCGACTGCGACCCAGAACGGAACGCTCAAGTTCCTGCTGGTGGACTGCGACACGAGCGGCGGGACCTATGCCGCCATCACCGGCGCGACCATTGGGACACATACTTTCGGCGCTTCCGGCGAGGCCAAAAAGACCCACGTCATCGACTGCGCCGTGGTTCCGACCCGGCCGTTCATCAAGGTGCGGTACCAGCGCGAGACGCAGAACAGCACCATCGATAACGGCTATTACCTGCTGTACAACGGCAAGAGACTGCCGGAGGCCCAGCCGACGGACATCAAGAATCAGGTGGTGGTGTAAATGTCGTTCGTAAAGAGCACTAACGGAACTGACAAGGCGTGCCTCACCAACGGTCTGACGCTGATCGTCGGCGGCACCGGCATCGCCGACATGACGCTTGCCGCTCCACAGCCCGGACACAGGGCCGTCATTCGGATTGCTTCGCTGACCAGCGGCTCTGTCGTCGTGACTTGCCCGGCCGGCGTAACGTTTGACGGGACCAACAACACCGCCACATTCGACGCGGCAAATGAAGCCCTCTCCTTGCGGTACAACACATCGACCGCGTGGGCTATCGAGCTGAACGTCGGCGCCGTGGCGCTCTCGTCTGTCTGATGATGGTCAGACTCATTTCTCGCATGGCCGGCCCTGGCGGGTGTTACTCGCCGGGGTCGGTCATCGACTTGCCTGGACCGGAGGCGCATGAGCTTGTGGCGCGCGGATACGCCTTGAGCATGGAGCCGATGGCAGAACCACAGCCGGAGGGCGGTGAACAGAATGTTCGTGACAAAACACATAGTGGACATCACAACCGCGGCGGACGGAACCGCTAGCGGATACACGCCGCCTGTGAACGGGCGGATTCTGCAGCTTCAATACACCAAGGACGGCACAACGCCATATGACAATACCGTCGACTTCACAATCATTGCCGAGGACTCTGCGACTCCGATCCTTACTGTGAGTGATGTAACGGCAACGACGCGATATGTGCCGCGGCAGGCTACGCAATCGACCGCTGGTGTGGCCGCGCTGTATGCCGCAGACGGAACGGCCGTCAACGACTACGTCTTCATTGCCGGCGAGCGCGTCAAGATCACGCTTGCCCAGGGCGGCAACGCAAAGACCGGAAGATTCATCGTTTGGGTGGGGTGATGTGATATGGCGTACAAGGTCGTGTCCGTTACTGCCGAGCCGGTATCGCTGGCCGAGGCGAAGGACCACATCCGTGTCGATACGGATGACGCCGACCCGTACATCGCATCGCTGATCACGGCGGCGCGGGAGCTGGTCGAACAAACCATCGCCAGAGCACTGACGCCGCAAACCATCGAGCTTTACCTGGACGCCTTCCCTCCTGGGGAAATATCGCTTCCAATGCCGCCGCTGACGTCGGTCACCAGCCTGTCGTACAAGAACTGCAACGGCGTTACCACGACGTTGACGGCCAACACCGATTACCTTGTGGACGCCGACAGCCCGACTGGCCGGATCGTTCCGGCATACGGGAAGGCGTGGCCGTCCTTCACACCGTGGCCTGTCAACCCGATCAAGGTTGTTTATGTGGCCGGAACGGACGCGACGCCGCGGCCTATTGTGCAGGCCATGCTCCTGATGATCGGACACATGTATGCCAACCGAGAAAGCGGAGCAAGCGAGGCGCTGCGCGATGACGCCGTGCGGTCCCTGCTGGCGCCGTACCGCAATAGGTGGTGGGGCTAATGGCTGGGCTTGTCAAAGTAGCCGCGGGGGACCTTCGTCACCGCGTAACCCTGCAGTCGCCCACATACACCACCGACGACTCCGGCGCACATGTGCCGACGGCATGGACCAACGCCGCGACGGTGTGGGCCAAGGTAGAGCCGCTGTCCGATTCCATGCGGGCGCAGGCGGCGCAGGCATACGGCAGCATGTCGCACCGGGTGACGATCCGCCACTACAGCGCGATCCAGTCCGACTGGCGCGTGAAGTACGGCAACCGCTACCTGTACCTGGTTGGGCCGCCGCGGGATGTCGACGAACAAGGCGTCTACATGGAGCTGCGGTGCGATGAAGGCGAGGTGATCGCCTGATGCCATCATATACGTTCGAGGAATCCATCAACCAGTATCTGCGCAACACGGCCGGCGTGGCGTCGCTTGTGACGACGGGGGCGACAAAGCGCATCTACATCGACCAGGCGCCAGCGGAAGCGGCTTTGCCGTACATCGTCTTTGCGGTGCAGGGCGAGACCGTCGAAGAGACGTTCGCGACCCCGTCCAATACGCTGCGCCGTGCGTCGCTCGCCATCCAATGCTGGGCCGACCGGGCTACGACCGGGACGCTGACAGCCAGGACGATTGCCGAGGCGGTTGTGACGGCGCTGACCAACTACAAGGGGACGCTCGTGACTGGCGGCAAAACCGTATCCGCCGTGAATATCGAGTCTATCGACAGCGAGCTGGCGGAAGACGCCGGCTATGACGACCAGCGAATCGGCCGGACCGTGCGATGTGCGGTCTGGTACTACGGCTGATCGAGGGGGTGAGATAGTGCCAACATTCCTACACGGCAAGGATACACAGATTCTTGTCAACGGGATCGACCTGACCTCGTTTTTTACGTCCGTCAACCTGTCCCTCGAATCACCGGCGCTGGATGTGTCGACGTTCGGGCTGACGCCCAAGGCGTTCATTCCGGGGCTTGTGTTCAGCGGGACCGTCTCGCTGGACGGCCTATGGTCTGGCGCGGCAAACGACGCGGAGGACATCCTGCGGACAGCCTTCCTGGCCGGAAACACCGCGTACCTGTCATATCTGACCGGATCGGGGGCCGCCGGGTATCACGGCTATTATCTGCCGGTCAAACGGACGGGTCACGCGGTCACGTCCAGCATCACGGATGCGGTGCGCATATCGGTTGACAACCAGATCACCGGTGCGCCGCTCATGGGAATATCGCTCGGTGCGCTTGCCCAGCGGACCAACGCATCGCAGACATTCGCCGGTGTGGACCTGGGTGCCGGGTATACTGGGACGCTTGCCGCCGGCGCGATCCAGGTGACGCAGTTCACGGCGGGGGATTCGTCCATCACCGTGACCATCGAGACGGCGGATGACAGCGGATTCTCATCTGGGCTTGCGACTATCGTCACATTCACAGCCACCGCCGTGGGCGCCTACTCCGTTGCGGAGTCGGCGCAGACGGTCAAGCGCTACGTCCGGCTCAAGGCGGCTTGCTCCGCCGGAGAGACCATCACGCTACAGGGACTCCTGCAGGCCAGATAACAAGGAGGATAACCAATGGCTACTTTTCTTTCAGGAAAAGTATCTTCAATCAAGGCCGACGACGTTGGTGCCACACTTCGAACATTCTCCGATGTTGCCTCCAATATCCAGCTAAACATGAACATGGAGACATCGGACGTTTCTGCGTTCTCCCAGGCGTACAAGTCTTTCATTGCCGGGCAGTACAGCGGCACGCTGTCGTTCGACATTATGTATGACGCGACCGCTGTTGGATACCTTAACGCGCTATTTCTCGCCGGGACCGCGACAGACATCGAGTACAGCCCAGCCGGCGACACCGTGGAGTACGGGTTTAAGGGCATCATCTCCAGCATTAATATTTCATCTAATCTCTCCGACGCGGTGAAGGGATCTGTCACGTTCCAGATCACCGGCGCAATCGCCCTCGGATAAGGAGGCTCAATGAGCAAGGTCAAGGCGTTATTCGCGGCGGCAGGACGGCAGTACAAAGCCGTGGAAGTGGCCGGAGGAACGGTTTATATCGGGAAGCTGTCGATCGCCGACAGGGAAAAGTATACGGCCGTCATCAATGAATCGTGGAACCGGGCGATGGCGATAATCGTCCAGTGCTGCACGTATGACGACGATGTCGGAACGCGTGCTTTCGGAGATAGCGTGGACGAACTTGACGCCATCATGCAGGCGCCACAAGAGATCATCGACAAGCTGGCCAACGAGATTCGGGTATTCAACGGGGTAGGCATTGACTCCGATCCGGTCAAGGATGCTGCAAAAAACTAATAGCCCCGACCGACTTGCGCTTTCGGTTCGGCCTTGCACGCGAGCTGGGGATGACGGTCGGGGAGTTGGATCAGATGTCGCTCGACGAGCTCGACCACTGGAAGGCGTTTTACGCGCTCGAAAGGGAAGAGATCGAGCACGAGCGAAAACGGAAGGGAGGCTAGGCGGTCCTGCGTGGGCCGCCCACCCGTCCATGGCGTCAAAGGTTAAGACCAGCATTAAAATAGAAGGTATGCCGGAACTATTGAAGCAGTTCCGGGAGCTGCCCGATGAACTGCTGGAGGCGGCCAACAATGCAGCCATTCCCGTTATGCAGGCGGGTGTCCAGGAGGCCAGGGCAATCATCAAGCCTGCCGGGAGAAGCAGAACAAGCGGATCGAACCAGGCGCACCCACCCGGCTTTCTGGCCAGCAAAGTGACGGTGTTCAAGGTCGATAAAGTAAAGCGCGGCAAGCATCGCGTGTGGACAACGATCGGCGTGCCCCATGGTGTCGGAGCGGCATACTACATCCCGCTGAACCAGGGGCATGCTGTGGTGTCTCACGGCAATAAGACGAGCAAGAAAACAACGCCCGTTCCTTTTCTGCAACGAGCTTTCAACGCAGTGAAGGGTAAGGCTCAAACGGCAATCATCAACGCAATCAACCAACGCCTTAAAACGTACAAGTAGGAGGTGCCGTCGTGGGATTTCTAAAGCAACTCATGATCCGCGTCGGCGCCGATACCTCGGCCGTTGACAAGGAGCTGAAGCGATCAGCAAAAGAGGTACAGCAATTCGGCAAGAGCCTGGAGCGCGTCGGCGCAACTATGACCAAGGCCGTAACGCTGCCGATCATCGCAACGGGAGCCGCAGCTCTCAAGCTTGGCACCGAGGCGATGGAGACGGAGGACAAGTTCAAGTTCGCCTTTGGGTCAATGGAGCAGTCGGTTCGCAAGTGGTCGGAAGCGTTCTCCGAAACGGTCGGACTCGACTCGTTCTCGGTGCGTAATACGGCGGCCGACTTCATGGTTGCGGCGAAGGGGTTCGGTATTGCTGGCGACGAAGCCGCAAAGTATGCGTCACAAATGACGGAGGCGGCGTTCGCAATCGCCGAGGTCTACGAGCAGGATGACAAGATGGTGCAAGACGCCATCATATCCGCACTTAAGGGGCGGACTACGCAGCTCAAAGAACTTGGCATCGTCATCGACGACAACACGACGAAGGCATATGCCTACGCTGCCGGGATCGCCAAGGTCGGCGAGGAGCTGAACGCGACGCAACAGGCACAGGCCATCATGGGGCAGGTGTCCATGCACGCACAGGATGAGATGGAAAAGTTCGCAGAGGAAGGTAAGAACTGGGCCGACAGAATCAAAAACCAGGTCACGGAGACATTCAAGCGGTTCGGGACATCACTCCTCGAGTCTGGGGCCTTTGATAAGCTTCTCAACTTACTGAACCGGTTTCTGCTGGTGGTTGAGGATATCGTCAACGCGTTCGCCAAAATGGACCCGAAAACGCAGGACTTCCTGATATGGGCGACGCTGGCCGGGGCTGCGTTTGGCCCAATCATAACCGGCGCCGGGAAGCTGATAGGCTCCCTTGGAACGATGGCGTCCAAGATGGCGTCGGTCGCTGGCAACGCCGGTATCTTCGCAAAGATGTCATCCGGCATCTCCAGCTTCATGCCAATGGTAGGGGCTGCTGTCGCTGGTGTCGCGGGCATGGCGGCCGGAGTCTACGCGCTTGATACGGCGCTGAACGCGCTCGGAACAACCGGGGCAATCAAGTACAAGTCAATACTGTCTGACCCGCGTCCCGACCCGGTGAAGAACCCGGAGAAGTATATGCCCTCTGGCGGTAAGGTGGCCTGGGAGGGGATGTCCGGTGGCGACTTCAAGCTGCCGGAGTGGAAGGGTTCCGCAGAGGACATGTACAACCAGAGTGTCGGGAAGTATGAGACCCTGGAAGAACAGATGGCTAGGGCGCAGCAGGTGTCCGAGAGTCGGTTCAAGCAGATGATGGCAGAGATGGAGGCCCAGGCCGAGGCGGAGAAGAAGCGCCTTAAGGAAGAACAGGAAGCCGAAGAACGCTACCAGGAGAAGCTGCGGCGGCGGGAAGAAATCATCGGCGGTATCCGTTCCGCCTTCACTTCCCTGGCCCAGTCCATGCGGGATGCTGGCAAGAGCTTCATGCAGTTCACAAGCTACTTCGAGATATTCCAGCGGGAAACGCTCAACCCGCAACGGCTGGTCAACCGGATGAAGGGCCAGCTCAACGCCATGATCGAGTGGCAGTCCTCGCTGGCGAACCTGTCCAAGCGGGGCGTAGCCGGCGACATCATGACGGAGCTGCGCGGCATGGGTCCGGGTGCGGTGGACCAGATCGGCGCACTGGCCCGGATGGACGACGCACAGCTCAACGAGTGGCTGTCCATGTACCGCCAGCGGCAGGGCATCGCGTCCACCGAGGGCGACAAGTACGCGACGAGCCAGTGGCGGGCGGATCAGGTCATCGAGAACATGACCAACAACATCACGATCAACGAGGCGAGCGACCCGGAGTACATCGCGAACTTGGTGGTAAAGAAGCTGCGACTGGCGGGGGTTCGGTAAGTGACCCGCGCAATACGGGCGCGGCGGTCCTGGTGATCGTCGCCGTCCTTCTCATGCTGGTGCCGGAAGGAGGCGCGACGGTGGCGTATACAGTCAAGATACTCGAGAAGGGCAGCAACCTGACGGCCGTGTCCTCCAAACTGGTGCCCAACATGTTCCAGTCTATCACGGCGGGAGACTATACGGCATCCAACTGCTCCATATACATCAGCAGCCCGCTGCGGATATTTGTCATGACCGGCAACGCGGCGGCTACGGGGTTTACCGCTCGATACTCAACATCGACGGCTTATGCGTCAGGGAAAAAGATATATCTGTACGGCAAGATGCGCACGACGGACGCCAACATCGACCGCATATCTTGGGTCGTCGGGGCGTCCACAAGCGGGTCCGCATACGGGTGGACACAGGCCAACCCGGTGAAAAACACCTGGTATGACATATCAACTGTCTACACGACGCCGGCCGGGTGGTCTGGCAATCTGTACCACAAATTCGGTCTGGACGAATCGGCAGGCTCCAACACAAAAGTGATGCAGACGCGATACTGGGTCGCACTCGACCTTACTGCGCTCTTCGGCGCCGGCAACGAACCCGACGCATCCACCATGCGGGCGTGGGTCGAATGGCGGATGAAGGACTGGATATTCCAGGACTGGTACGGCACGGCCGACCGGTTTTATCGGCTCGAGAACATCACTAACCACGGCTTCACAACCGGAGACATGCGGAATGACACAACGGCGGACACAACCAATATCGCCGGACTCGGCAAGTGGGCGCCGGTGTACGTCATCAACGCCAACTGGTACATGGCGGGCGTGGCTAGCGTATCGGCTATCCTGGGTGTCGGAGACGCGGTGGAGCCGTACTACCAGACGGATCGCACGGACAAGGTGATCTCCAAGTCCCTGCGGCTCAACCTACGATCGGATGCAGATGCCGAGATGACGTGCGACATGCTGGCGTCGTCCGCGTGGCAGCCACAGCTTGGGATGACCGTCATGGTGTATGACGGCACAGAGCTGGTCCACACCGGCAAGATCAAGGAGATCAACCGGAGCAAGTACAATTCGACTTACTGGAAGGCGTCGATCCGGGTCGGAACGCTGTCGGAGGTCGCGTATCGAGCGCCGGCCGGGTGGACGTCCGGAATCGACTACAGCACATCTGGTGCCGCCGCAGAGTATGTGCGGACCACCGGCATGTCGGCTTATAAGCTGACGGCCAATTCGGCTCCATGGCTCGGCATTCTGCAGGGGCGCATCGAGGACGGACTGTCCAACATCGGAGAGATCGACATATCCGGGCGTAATGCGGCGGACGTACTCAACCAACTGGCGGAGGGCGCCGGGTTCATCTGGTACATCGACCAGTACCGCAAGCTTCACTTCCGCAGCCCATTCCAGACGGCGGTTGTCGCGGCACACGCCCTGGTGGATGGCAATGGCTACACAGACTACAAGGACGTGGAGTATCGCCAATCCGTCGACCAGTACCGGACACACCAGGTCATAACCGGCGGGTACGGCGACGATGGCTACCGTGTCCGCTCCGTCAGGTCGCTGACCGACCTGTCCATCACGGCGCCGATTACGTCGACAACCGAGGCGTGCGGCAACGATTACAGGTCCACCATCCACAATGAGGTGTTGTGGAATACAACCGATGCACAGACTGCGGCTGACGCGGCTTTGAAATTGTACGGGTCGCAGGTGCCGAGCGAGATCACGTTTGATTCCGGATCGACCGACTGGCGGCCAAACACAAGGCTGCAGGTGCAACTGGCTGCGCTGGGGATCGCCTCCAGCGTCTACTTCAACATTGATTCTGTCGAGCTGTACGACATGGACGGGATCAATGTACGGGCGCGGGTAACCGCCTCGCAGCGCGATACAACGTACTACGGCATGGCGCCAAACGAGGGACCCAATACGGCGCTGGCATCCTTGCAGCAGGCCGCGGCCAACTCGGCGCTGGCGGTCAGGCAGTCCACGGGCACGTTCACGCCGACGGTGCAGGGTTCGACCGGCGCGGGGACGTACACGTACACGACCAATACCGGGTGGTACATCAAGCACGGGTCGCTGGTGTTCTTCAACTTGGCGATCCAGATCAACACGGTTGTCTCGGCCGGGTCCGGTCGGCTGCAGATCGCCGGTATGCCTTACGACTCCGAGAACACGCAGGTGTATCCGGTCATGAGCAACGGGCCTGGGTTCGGCACCAGCAAGACGGCGCTGTTCGCAAGGCACAACGACAACACCAAGATACTGGACCTCTACGGCGTACAGAATAACGCCGGCGCGACGGACGCGCCCATCAAGGACCTGGCGGCGGGCGAGTGGATTCGGATCAGCAGCATGTATCAGGCGCAGAACTAAAGGGAGGTGCCCATGGCAAACGTACTGACAATCCTCGGCGACAGGCGGGCGGCGTTCTCGCCGTCCGTGCTGGCCATGCAGAGCGACAACCTGACGCCGCTGACGGTGACGTTCGATGCGGACGCACTGGACCTGTACGGCACCAACCCGACGCTCTACATCGACTGGTTACTACCGGACGCGACGGACCTGTACACCGGGCCGTACACTCCGGCGGCGTCGGTGGCGGTGACGATACCGGACACGGTACTGGCGCAGGAGGGTACGCTTCGGGCGCAGGTGCGGGTGTCGGACGACGAGGGACAGGTGTGGCGGTCCATGGAGGCCCACACCGTGCTTCGCCGCGCCCTGACGGCTGACGAGCCTGCCGGTGCGCTGGACCCGGCGCCGGACTACTGGGGCGCATACGACAACGCGCAGGCGTATGTGACCGGCAACGTGGTGTATTACCAGGGATCGTCTTACATCTGCATCGCGGACAGCACCGGCAACCTGCCGACGGACACCGACTACTGGCAGATCATCGCCATGGGCGCATACACTGCTGCCGTCGAGGGAGGATACGAGGGCACGGAGGCACAATTCATCGCCGCGCTGGGTGCGCTATAGCACAGACCAGACGGAGTAATCCATGGACATCAACGATACCACATGGCTGATCATGGGGGTGGTGTGCCTGCTATGGCTATCCACCCTCATCGTCCTGACACGGAGGTAGCATGAGAGACGACCGCGAGGTTATCCGACACGACCTTGGCGTGGACCGCCCTGGCATCCGCATCTACCCTATCGCCGACCTACACATCGGGTCACGCGACGTGGACGAACAACGCTGGCACCGCTGGCGGCAGAAGCTACTGGCCGACCCGAACGCGTACATCGTCATCGCTGGCGACATGATGAACAACGCCATCAAGTCATCGGTGTCCGACTGCTACGGCGAGACCATGCGGCCAAGCGAGCAGAAGAAATGGCTGGTCTCCCAACTGCGAGACATCCGGGACCGCATCCTGTGTGGCGTGCCGGGCAACCACGAGGCCAGGTCACAGCGCGAGGTGGACGACGATCCGTTATACGACGTGTTCGCGAAGCTGGACCTTGAGGACGTGTACCGCCCGGTCTCGGCTTTCTTGTGGATCAAGGTCGGGTACAACGCGCAGGAAGGGCCAAGCACCCGCCTCGGCTACCGTCTCCAGGTCACGCACGGCACCGGCCGCGGGGCACTTACCGGCGGGGCGGTCAACCGCACTGAACGCGCCTTGCGATACTGCGAGGGGCTGGACGTGTATATTTCAGCCCACTGTCACAAGGCACTGGCCACCCGTCCCGCCGTGATGACGTTCGACGTGGCCGGAGGGCGTGGGCGGTGCCGCATCCTCGACCGTGACATCCTCAACGTCGTCGCGTCGCCGTGGCAGTCCTACGCCGGGTACGCGATGGCCAAGCAGCTATCCCCGTCCTCGATGGCGGTCAATCATATATGGCTCGATGGGCGTGAGAAGCACGCATCAGCAACGATCTAGCGGTGGAGGCGCTTGTACGATGGCGGGTGAAGATTTCAGCAGAATCATGGACAAGCTTGACGCGATGACGCGCGAACTGGGTAGCATCGGACCACGGCTGGATTCGCTGGAGGAAGCCTTCCGGTGTGCCCGCCAACTGGAAGGCCGCGTCATCCTGGTAGAGTCCGCCGTCAGGGCGCTCGCCGATAACTGCAAGGCAGTCCAGGACGCAAAGGACAAGCACCGAATCCCATGGCAGAACATCATACCCGCCATTATCACCGCCGCGATCCTGGCCCTCATGGGGGCAGTATTCGCGCTCGTGCTCAAATAACACATAGGAGGCTAGTACAATGAAACAATCCCGCTGGAGATCATCCGTCCTGTGGGCGTCCATCGTCGCCCAGGTCATCGCAATCGGACAGCTCACCGGAGTGTGGGCCAAGATCGGCATCGATGCCGGATGGCTCGGCGACGTGCTGGCCGCCGTCCTGCAGTTGCTCGTCATCGTCGGCGTGGTCAACAACCCGACATCTGCTGACAGCTGGTAATGCCCATGCTGGAGTATCGCGGCAAGGCCGCGGACTTCGCGTCGTTCCTCCGCCGTACCGTCGGCAAGGTCGGGTACATCATCGGCACCCGCGGCCAGCTGTGGACGCTCTCCATGTACGACCGCTGGATCGAGAACCCCACATGGGGGGCGTACCTGACCAACCTCAAACAGTACGGGAAGAAGTGGATCGGCCACATCGTCGCCGACTGCATGGGCTGGTACGAGATGTGGTACAACGGCGGCGACCTGGACGAGCCGCTGTCGATGACCACCAAGTACCCGGACATCAACACCTATGCCATGTACGACCTGGCCCGGCGTGAGGGCCTGCCCAACGGCTCCATCGAGACGCTTCCGCAGGACTGCCCGTACCCTATCGCGGTCGGGTATCCCGGCCATGTAGGGTACTATCTGGATGGCGTCGTCTACCAGTCTGCCGGACACCAGGTCGGCACGCTGACAACGCCGATCAAGGAGTTGGTATGGAATAAGCCCTGGCAGTACTGGTATGCCCTGCCGTGGCTTAACTATGAGGGATGGTGGGAGACTGTGCTGCAAAGAGGATCAAAGGGAGCCGACGTGACGGCGTGGCAGGCCGCTCTGCTAAAGGCTGGGTTCGCCCTGCCGCGGTTCGGTGCGGATGGTGACTTCGGCGGCGAGACGGAGACTGCGACAAGGGCGTTCCAGACCAGCGTCAAGCACACGGCTGACGGCGTGGTCCGGCTGGCCACGTACTCCGCCATGCTGGACGTGCTCCGGGCCATGCCGGGCAACGCTGCCGCGCTGGAGGCCGCACAGGCCGAGGCCGTGGCCGCGAAGAAGGCGCTGGACTCCGCACGCCTGGAATACGCCAGGACGCAGGCATCGCTGGAGGACCACGTCCGGGCGCTGTCCGCCGCTACCGCTGACGCCGCGTCCTGCCGTGTCCTGCTGGCCAAGCGTGACGAGGCCATCAAGGCGTGGCGCACAGCCAAGTCCGCGCTGGAGGCCGTCGAGTCGCAACTCATGATTGGATAAGTAATCCGCGCCAAAGTCGAAAGACTAATCGAGCCAATGTCGAAAGCGTAGCGACATGCACGTAACATGCACGTGGCATGTTAACGTCAATCGTTACCGTTCTTACCGTCTGACGTTAAGGGCCGGGGGAGTGATCCCTCGGCCCTATTTGCATTTAATTCCGGGCTGTAATTATGGGATATTCCGCAATACTACGCTCTTGCATAATGCGGTCTTGCATAATGCTTCCGATAACGAACAGCCGTTCTGGTAGATGTTATGGTAGATGTTACTACTTGTAACAATACGCGGTGACGCATTGATATTGTACGGATGTATGACGGAAACGAACCCGGAAAGCGGCCCGGCTGTAGACTTCTGTCCTCTGCTGTCCACTAGTGGGTAATGGCGTACGCCTGGTTCGGGACCAGGAAGTCGCAGGTTCAAGTCCTGTCACTCCGACCATACAGCCAAGCGGGTTTCCGGGTTTCAGCCGGACCCGCTTTTTTGTCCTGGTAGATGTTCTGGTAGATGTTCGGTAAAACTGCTTACTTTCGAGCTACCCTCAAAAATGAAAGATGCGCGGCTGTCGACTGCATTAGCGGCCTGTTCCAGTACCTCCGCCGTGAGGTGCTGGTACAGGTCCAGCGTCTGTGTCGCGGTGGCGTGGCCCAGCATCTGCTGCAACGCCTGGATGTCCACTCCCCTACCCGCCAGCGTCACGAACGTGTGCCGCAGCTCGTGAACGGATACGTGCACGCCATGCTTCGCGGCGATCCGCCGGATGGATGTGTAATACGTCCCTGGCATCACTGGCCGGCCTGTGTGGGATGGGAATACATGCTCGGACAGGACCATCTCCAAAGCGAGCATGGCCTTCTGCGCCTCCAGGATGCCCTGTAGCGCTTTACCCATCGGAATCCGACGTATACCCGCCTTCGACTTCGGAGGGCCTTCCGTGCCGTCCTTGTCGCGTGTGGCGTGGATGTGTATCCAGCCGTCCCGGATGTCCGACCAGCGGAGGGCCAGCAGCTCGCCGCGGCGCAGGCCGGTCAACAGCAAGAAGCGCACGGAGTGTATCCACCTTGACTGCTCCAGGGCGTGCAGCATGACGGCCACCTCGTGCTGTGACAGGGACCGACGCTTGCGGTTGTCCGTCTGTGGGATTCGTATCTTCCGCACCGGATTCGATGTGATTCGATTCAGCTCGAGCCAGGCGAACAGGGCGTGCAAGGTTGTCCTAGCATGGGCCATGGTCTTGCTGGACAGCCCGGCCTCGTGCATGGTGGCGATCACCGACTGGATGTCGCGAGGCGTAACAACTTCGACGTTCATTTCCCCGATGTTGGGTAAAAGCCACTTATCAAGGAGATATTGATATTGTTCTCTCGTGGACCGCCGACACAGGAGACTCACGTGCACGCGCATCCACTCTTCAGCGGCCCGGCTGACGGTGTATCCGGTGGGCGGCGCCTTCGCCCTGGCGGCTGCGATGCCGGCCTCCACTTCCCGCTTCGTCCGCCCGGTGGGGTGGACCTTGGTGCCGTTCACCTTCACCCGGCCCACCCAGCGGGAGCGGGATTCGTCCTTCCAGATGGAGCCGGAGCCGTTTACTCGTCTGCCCATTAGATTACCTTCCCTTGCGTCTGACAGAGCGAACAGGCCAGCCTGACAAGGGTGTCCACGTCGCTCTGTGGCAGACACCTGGCGCAAGCAAACAGCATAGACAATCGGGGGTTCCCGTGTATTGCCTCAAGAATGTGGTTGTCATCGTCGGATACTGCATACGATCTTTCGCCACTAACAAGATACTCCACGGTCACGTTGAGAATCTTGGCGAGGCCGATTGCCATAGCGAGCGACGGGACCTGCTTGTCATTCTCCCACTTGGAGATAGTGACGTGACTTCCGATGTCCCGGCCTTCTTCCATGTACCCGGCCTGTGCCAGTTTCGTGACAACATCCGCACCCCGAATATAAACCAGATGTAAAGAAAAAGCAACTCGAGAGCGATACGAAAGGAGGTGACAACATGGCGAGGACGAAACATCGGCCCTACCACATGGTCAGAGCGTACGCGGCGGTAAGGGAAATGACACTTGAACAGCTCGCGGACCAGCTTGGGATCACGCGGCAGACATTGGACAACAAGATAAGCGGCACAAGTGACTTCACTCTGGCAGAGGCCAGACTCCTGGGCAAAATCTTTGAGAAGGACCTCGATGATATTTTTTTAGCCTAGGACGTATCTGTCACGATACACTGTGTAGCTTGACAACTACATACCGCCAGAGTGTAGGCCCTGCCGATAAAACGCAGGTGGAACCCAATCCTGATATCAACTAAAAACTTTACATAAAGGTATTGACACCGCTATGTCACTTCGGTATGATCCACGTAGGGGAGGATCGAATGAACAGACAAAAAGCGAAAGCCGCCCGCGGCAACGGACGGCAATCAATGAGGGAAGATGAAAGGAGATCACGTGGATATTATACCAGATACCGCACTCCAAGTATTCACAAATCCGCAGTTCGGCGAGATTCGAGTTGTCGGCGAGATGTTCGTCGCGCAGGATGTAGCCCAGGCGCTTGGATACTACGACACCTATACCATGACACGCAGGTTGGACGACGACGAAAAGGGTACGCAATCACTGCGGACCCCTGGCGGCGAGCAGGACATGACGGTCATCAATGAATCGGGCCTTTACAACGCCATCCTCGGAAGCAAGCTAAAGACCGCCAAGACCTTCAAGCGGTGGGTGACTGGCGAAGTTCTTCCCACGATCCGCAAGCACGGTGTGTTCGCCACTCCGGACGCAATCGAACGCACTCTCAATGATCCGGACTACATCATTGGAATTCTGAACAAGATCAAAGAGGAACGGCAACGGCGCATTGAGGCCGAAGCGCAGATCGCCGTCTTGGCACCGAAGGCGGCATTTTACGACGACGTGTCCGGGTCCAAGGACGCAATCGCAATCGGAGAGGTCGCGAAGGTGCTCGGCATCTCTGGCCTTGGGCGAAACAACCTGTTCTCTAGGCTCCGCGAGCTTCGCATCTTGCAGCGGGACAACCTGCCATACCAGGACTACGTGGACCGCGGATACTTCCGGGTGATCGAACAGAAGTGGACAACGCCCAACGGAGAGACACGCATCAGTTTCAAAACGCTTGTTTACCAGAAGGGTCTCGACTACATCCGCAGGAAGCTTGGTGAGGCGTTTTGACCGTCTACACGCCGGAGACGGCATCCAAGGTGCTCCTACTGTCACGCAAGACCATCTACCGCCTGATCGAGCGCGGCGAGATCAACGTGGCCCGCGTCGGCAGGTCCATCCGAATCACGCAAGACGAGATAAGGAGGGTGCTATGTTCGACGAAATCGTTATCCAGCTCATCGAACGGATGTTCGCCCACTGTGGGAGACGGTCCCGCCATTACCGGAAGCTGACACCGATGGCGCGGTCCTGCGCCAGGGGGAGGATGTAATGAGAGAGTGGCTGTATGACGCGATCCTGATCTTTTTACTGGCCAGCATTATTTTCATCGTTGGGCTTCTGGGGTACATGGCCTACTTTCTCGCCACCGTCGACCCCTGCGACGTGAACCGCGACGGCCGCGTCACCCTGACGGACATGGAGATTGTCAAGGAACGGCTACTAGAGGACGCAAGATGAAGGCGCTTGTGTATCTGCAAGGTGGTGCCCTGCTGGAAGTGTCCATCAGTGAAACGCAGATGGGCGAAATCCTCGAAGGCCACAACGTGGTATTGCCATCCGGTGACGGCCAGCGCCGCATCTGGATCGCAGCGACTAAGGTGGCGGCCATCGTCACCGGGAGGAATGAAGATGTATGACCTCAACCTGATCCTGTACCTGGTGTTCGGCATCCCGCTGGCATTCGCGTTCTTCCAGCTGTTCCACGAGTGGATCGTGGAATACCTGCACTGGGGGGCCAAGAGGTGAGTAGAGGCGGATACAACATTCAAAGGATATGTGCAGAGATTCGCGCAGACGAGGAAAACAAGAAGGAGGGAACATGGGCACCCGTTCATCGGCGATGGCGCAGGATGCCGTTACCGCGCATGAAGTGCGCCAGCTGCGGCCTGGATCTGGAGGTTGAGCCAGGGTTTGGTCTGCTCCGATGCCCGGTGTGCCGGGCAGTATCGTTCCCGTGTAGCCGATGCAGACACGAAGGGAAGTGTGATGGTCCAAGCGAGTGTCCGCTGCGCGGCACCGACTGCGAAGAGGCCACATGGTCCAGGAAGGAGACGCGATGAAGCTGCACGACCAGCTCCGGCGCCTTATCGACGCCATGCACGAAGCCGAGTGCATCTGCCAGGACATCGAGGACGACCACGGCATCCGCATCGCACCGTGGGATAAGACGTTCGCGGTGATCGCCGGCACGGAGCGCCTCCGGGCACACTTCGCCGCGACCTACCCGAAGAGCATCACCCACTGGGTACAGACGGAGCTGCGGGACGGCAAGCACGTGGTGGACGACTACACCGCCACGTCGGTCGGCACGTTCGTGGCGCAGGGAGACTTCGACAGGGACGGCCGCCTCCGGTTCCGCGAGGCATACGAGCTGACACAGGAGGAGCGGGATGCCATCGCTGACGATGATGCCGTCCTTGGGTGACGGTGATGTCAACTGGTACGCACTCCTGATCGCGATACTAAAGGGCGTGTCCTGCGAGGCCGCCCTTGGCGCCATGGGGATAAGCCACTGCTGCGCACCAAAGCCGGCAGTCAAGCACAAGCCGGGAGAGAAGCACGTCTGGCGCAATCGCAACCGGGATATGGCCATCTACGCCGCGCACGATGCCGGCATGGGCCGGATCGAGATCGCCGAGCTATTCGGCATTACCACCAAGGCCGTCGGGCACGCGCTCGACCGTCGCAAGATTCACGTAGACCGCAAGGTGGTTGACCCATGATCCTGTTCATCCTCGGCGCCGTGATCGGTGCCACCCTGGGCGTGGCCCTCATGGCCTGCCTGACCATCAGCCAGGTCGAGAAGTTCAAGGAGGACAAATGAGCGAGTACATCGAGCAGATGGTGGACAACGACGAGATGCCGGAAGAGCTCCTGGCCGTAGGCGACACCTGGAAGATTCGGGACGACGCCTCCGCCGACTGGGCCATCCGCCGCATCGCCGCAGTAATCGATGACTGTGACCGCAAGATCGCAGTATGCAAGGAGCGCATCGCCAACTTGCAAAAGCTGATCGACAAGTATCAGCAGGAGAAGGAGGACCGCACCGGGTGGTTCCGCATCCGGCTCATGGAGTGGTTCGAGAGCGTCCAGCGGCGCGTGACCAAGACGAGCGAGAGGTACGACCTGCCGAGCGGACGGTTAGTACGCAAGTTCCCGGTGCCGGAGGTCAAGCGCGATGACGACGCCCTCGCGGCGTGGGCCGGCAGGTTGAGCTGGACCGAGGTGCTCAAGGTCAAGGTCACTCCAGACTGGGCCAAGATCAAGGCGGAGGCCACCATCGTCAACGGCCAGTACGTGATCGCCACCAACGACGGCGAGGTCGTGCCGGTGGAGGGCGTCACTCTGGTGGAGCGAGAGCCGACGTTCGAGGTGGAGGTGGGCAGATGACCGATCTGTTCGTACGCAAGGGCCAGTGTCCGCACTGTGGGGACAAGGAACCGACGATCATGCGTGACGGCCCTGACAATTATGCGGTGTTCTGCGTGGGCTGCGGCGCCTGTGGGCCGTGGAAGCGCGGACTGGTAGACGCCATCGAGGCGTGGAATAGGAGACCGGATGAAGCGAAGTGACACTACCGCCACCATCTACAAGGCGCTTGCCGCCTTCCAGCGCGACGGTGAAGATCAGAGACCGTGTCAAAGGGAAAATATTTTGCGTATCATTTCATTTC
>DAOSJS010000009.1:29815-30151 GCA_035367355.1 Candidatus Hydrogenedentota bacterium | reverse complement strand
CGGCCAGGCGCGAGCCGCGGGCCAGGGCGATCTTCGCTTCGCGTGACAGCGCCCCGAAAGACATGTGCGACACATAGAACGGCATGGCGATGGTTAACGGCTTTTCGGCGGCGGGTCCGAGCACCGTGCGGGTGTTGACCGGCTCGTCTTCGTTGCGGGGCAGGCGCGCCAGCTGCGCACCGCGAAACAGCACGGACTCCCACGACGGAAACGGTTGCTGGGTCCGCATGGGCGAGATCTCGCTGGGAGCGCCCGACGCCAAGGCCTTGATTCGGGCAAATTTCGTCTCGAAACCGTCGCTGGCACGGGCCCACTTGGCGAGGTATTCCTCTGATG
>DAOSJS010000009.1:13161-29805 GCA_035367355.1 Candidatus Hydrogenedentota bacterium | reverse complement strand
GATTCCGGTATGCTGACGGCGATGCTGCGACAATGCGGTCGTGTCCGGCGCGGCAGGCGCAGAGGTTTTGGGCTCTTCTTCAGCCTCGAACATGTCGGGACCCGCGCCACAGACGGGACATGCCTCCGGTGGTTCCGGCCCCTCGTGGACGTACCCGCAGACCGTGCAGACCCAGCGCTTTGTTACCGTACTCATGCGGCACTCCTGGTTGACTGAGCGAGGCGGGACGCCGCCCGCGGCCCGCCTCTGCGCTCAAAACCGCTACTTGTTCCCGGGTTAGTGTATCTCGAAGAAGCGTGAACCCGGCACGCCGCAGATCTCGCATTTGTCGGGCACGCCGCCGATCACCGTGTTGCCGCAGACGGGGCACACGTAGATCGCCGCGGCGGCAAGGTCGTTGCCGGCTTCAACGGCCGCCAGCGCCTCCTGGTACAGACCATGATGAATCTCTTCCACAGCCATGGCATTGCGGAACGTGATCTCCGCCGGTTTGTTGCCCTCTTCCTGCGCCGCTGCCACAAATTCCGGATACATGGTCTTGAATTCATGACCTTCCCCGGCAATGCCGGCCTTCAGGTTTTCGGCCGTGGTTCCAATGCCGCCCATGACGCGCAGATGGGCGTGCGCATGAATCGTCTCCGCCTCGGCCGCCGCGCGAAACAGTTTCGCGACCTGCGGAAACCCATCCTTCTCGGCCTTGGTGGCGAAGGCGAGGTATTTGCGATTGGCCTGACTCTCCCCGGCGAAAGCTTCCTGAAGGTTGTCCGCTGTGCTCATGACGTGCTCCCTTTGTGTTGCGGCTGGTGCACCCGGTTCGCGTGCAGCGCCGCATCATGCCTGTGCCTTTTGCGCTCCCCGTTGACCTCTGGCTTGCGCGGGATCCCATATGACCGCCCCCCGGCAGGCTCGAGTTAAGAATTATTCTTACATGACCCCGCCTGCGGATTCAAGGCCCCGTTCTTATGCCCTGTGGCCACTGGCGGCGTGTCACCGTCCACCCCCGGCCGCTCCGCGGCCACCCCCGCTGGCGCAGGACACAAGGCGCGGAACCGGCAGAGCTGTTGGCTCACAGTCTAGCCTGCCCAATGCATGATGCGTGTGCACGGGCAGACCCTTGTGCTTGCCCAGTATTTGGGCCAACGCGTGAGGATAGACGGTTGCTTAAGGCTTCCCTGGCCTATTTTGGTTTTCGCAGCGCGTAGGCGCAGACCCCCGTGTCTGCCCATCTTCAGGCTGCCGCGTGGGTTGTCCGGATGGGCGGCCACGGGGGGCCGCCCCTACAACCGGATGCAGGCGCGGCATGGACTGCGTTGAGGGACGGCGGGCGGGCCGTTATCATAGGTTGCCGCGGCGCTGCGCATGGCCCATCGCCGCACAGGCCAGAGGAGGCGTACCGCGCATGCACGACCTGAAACGTTATGGAACCTGGGCCTTGATTACCGGAGCCTCGGCGGGCATTGGGAAGGCCTTCGCGGAGGCCATCGCCGCGCAGGGGTTGAATTGCGTCCTGGTGGCACGACGCCTGGACCGGCTCCAGGATCTCGCCGCCGACCTGCAATCCAGGCACGGGGTGGAGTGCCGGTGTGTGAATGAGGACCTGGCTCAGCCCGGCTCGGCGTATCGCGTGGCGGAGGCCGTCGCAGACCTCGAGGTGGGGCTGCTGATCAACAATGCCGGCGTGGGTTACGCATGGCCGTTTGAAGACAGCGATCCGGAGCGCCTGGCGGACCTGATCACCCTGAACTGCGTTACCCCCGCGCTCCTCACCCGTTTGCTGGCGCCGGAGATGATAAAACGCCGGCGCGGCGGCATCATCCTGGTGGGGTCGGTGCTGGGGGTTATTCCATCTCCGTTCCACACGGTATACGGAGCGAGCAAGGCGTTCGCTGTTGCGCTCGCGGAAGGCCTGTACGGCGAGTATGAGCAGGCCGGGATCGATGTGCTCGCGCTCTGCCCCTCCACCACGCGCACGGAGTTCTTTGTGGCGGAAGGCATGTCAGAAGCGCGCGCAAACCGTCTGATGGCGGGGGCGGACCGGCCGGAGGCGATTGCCGAACTGGGGCTGCGCTACCTGGGGCGCAAACCGCGGGTCGGCCCCTGGGCGTACACGGGCCCGGCGCTTCTGGCGCGTCTGCTGCCTCGCAAATGGAGCATACGCCTCGTCCGCAAGTTCATGCGGCCGTATCTGCAGAAAGACGAGAAGTCCGGCTGAAAATCGACAGCGCGTCATCACACCGCGTCAGCGGATTTCATGAAGCCCCTCGTGCATGACGTAATGGCGCTTGATGGTGAGTTTATTCATCCAGGCGCGGACTTCGAGGGTTTTCCAGGGGCCGGAATCGGGACCGCCGCCGTTATCGTTATCCCAGAGCCATTTCGGCGTAGGCCAGAGGCAGAAGGACGGATTTACAGCGGTGTAGAAGGCCTCGGACACGCCTCTCTGGCCGTGATGGGCCATTTGTATGTAGTCCGCGGGGAGATGCCGGGCCTGGTCGCTGTTCAGGAGCTTGTCCCCTCCTTCCACGCCGAGATCGCCGGTAAACAGTACCGATTTAGCCGTGTCCCAGAGCCGGAACGCGATGCTTGAATTGTTGATGGGATTGGCGGTGATCTCGGGGTTTTTGATTCCAAGCACCAGGATATTCACGGTGTCGAGGGTCAAACGCTGCCCGATTGCCAGCTCGGCGACCTGGTGGCCGGATTGGGCGAGCGCGCCCGACAGGGCATCCCAGGTGTCGAGTTCCGACTGCCCGGCGTGGGTGGCGACCCATTCGCGTTCGGGAATGGAACCGTAAAATGCGCCCACCGTGATTGTGCCGGGTTCCTTCAGGATTTCGATGATGGCGTCAACATGGTCCGAATGCACGTGGGTAATGATCCAGGCGTTCACCTGGCCGCCGCGGGCGAGGATGAACTCCCGCAAGTAGTCGGCGTCGCCCGCATTGCCGCCATCGATGACGAGTAGAGACCCGTCCGGCGTCTGGATGACGTAGGACATCATCTGTACGTGCGTCTGGTTCGGCAACTGCCACAGCGTGAAGGTTTCGGGTGCTGCCGCAGGCGCGTCCGGGGTGGTATCGGCTGAAACGGCAAGGCACATGGAGACTGATACAATCGTCAGGATTGACAAGCGGCGCACTCTGAATTCCTCCCGGGTTGCAGGTTCGAGGCAATTCCTCCTATCCATCTTCGGGAAGAATACCCGCTCAGCCTGCGGCATGACAAAGGCGTGCGGGCTGACGACGGCTCTACCAGTCGGGGAAGGCTTTATGTCACAATGAATACAGTGAATCCTGACCATCACCTGAGGTATGAAACCATGAACGCTATCGTTATCGCCCTTGCTGCCCTGAGTGGCGTCAGCGCCTCGCCCGCAGCAGAACTCCCGGCGCCGATTCCGCTGTTGTGCGGGAACATCACGGATCATTTTTACACGTTTATTCGTGACCGGGGCCGCGACAACGACCCGAAGCAGGTGTTTACAGTCCAGGATGGGATTCTGCGTATTTCGGGCGAGGAATGGGGCTGTATTACGACAAAGAAGGAATACGACAACTACCGCCTGATCACCGAGTTCAAATGGGGCGAGCGCGCGTTTGCGCCACGCGAGGAGCGTGCGCGCGATTGCGGGATCATGGTGCATTCAGTCGGTGAAGACGGTGCCTACGGGAATGTGTGGATGCGGTCGATCGAATGCCAGATTATCGAAGGCGGCACCGGCGATTTCATTGTCGTGGGGGACGGCAGCGAAGACTTCGCGATCACCTGTGCCGCTGCACCCGAAAAAGTGGCCGGTTGTCATGTATACCAGCCGGGTGGCGAGCTGGCGACCATCCATGACGGGCGCGTGAACTGGTGGGGCCGCGATCCCGAGTGGAAAGATGTCAAAGGGTTTCGAGGGGCACGGGACGTCGAGAAACCGGTGGGCGAGTGGAACCGCCTGGAATGCATTGTGAAAGATGACGAGATCACGGTGATCCTGAACGGCGTGGAAGTAAATCATGCGCAGAACGTTAAGCCGTCTCGCGGGAAGATCCAGGTGCAATCCGAGGGCGCGGAGATCTTCTTCCGGAAGATCGAATTGATCCCGCTGAAACCGTAGAGATTCCCCGGCCATGACTGGGGCAGATGCCGCCGGAAGAAAACGATTCGGAGGAGAGGTTTCCATGAGCCGTTCCAGGTCAGGGTGGCAACGCGTTGCGGCGCTGATGGCGTGTCTTGCGGCAATCGCCGGTCTCGCCGGTTGCGGAGCCCGGGAGACCCGTGCCGCCAGGGCGACGGCCGAAGGCGTGCTGCTGGTCGGTAACGGCGCGGAGCCGCAGGAACTCGATCCTCACCTGGTGTCGGGTGTCCCTGAACACCGCATATTGTCGGCGCTGTTCGAAGGACTGGTTGACCTCGATCCGGCGACGCTGGAGCCGATCCCGGGCGTGGCGGAGTGGTGGTCGGTAACGCCTGATGGCCTGATGTACACCTTTTATCTTCGTAAAAGCGCGCACTGGTCGAACGGAGATCCGCTGACCGCGCACGATTTTCTGTATGCGTGGGAGCGCATATTGACGCCCACGCTGGCGAGCGAATATGCATCGATGTTGCACTGCATAGTGAATGCGCGCGCTTTCAACAGGGGTGAGATCCGGGATTTTTCGCAGGTGGGTGCGAAGGCGATTGACGAATACACCCTCGAGGTGCGTCTGGAACAGCCCACGCCGTATTTTCTGTCGCTGCACGTGCATTACACCTGGTATCCCGTTCCGCACAAACTGATTGAGTCGCTCGGCGGCATGACAGCCCGGAACACCAAATGGACGCAACCCGGGCACATGGTATCCAACGGGGCGTTCAAGCTGGTGAAATGGGAGCCCGACAAGGTGATCCGCGTGGAGAAGAATCCGCGTTACTGGAACGCAGACGCGGTGCGCCTGCAGGGCATCGCCTTTTATCCAATCAGTGATCCGATGACCGAGGATCGCACGTTTCGCACGGGAGGGCTGCATCTTACGGAAAACGTGCCGCTGCCCAAGATCGAAATCTATCAGCAGGAACAGTTTCCCTTTCTTCACATTGACCCGTACCTCGGGACGTACTACTACCGCCTGAACACGACCCGGCCGCCGTTTGACGATGTGCGGGTGCGGCGGGCGTTTGCGTTGAGCCTGGACCGGGACACCCTGGTTGCGCAGGTGGTGGACGCCGGCCGCCAGCCCGCGGCGCATTACGTGCCGCCGGAGACCGGGGGATACACGAGCACCGACCGCATGCCGTATGACGTGGACCAGGCGCGGCGGCTCCTGGCCGAGGCCGGCTATCCCGGCGGCAAAGGCTTCCCGAAGGTGGAGCTGCTTTACAACACGAGTGAGGATCACAGGCGCATTGCGGAAGCGGTGCAACAGATGTGGAATGCGGCGCTGCATGTTGAGGTGCAGTTGCTGAATCAGGACTGGAAGGTCTATCTCAATTCCATGAATGTGCTGAATTACGACATCGCGCGGTCGGGATGGATCGGCGATTACAGCGATCCGTACAATTTTCTGGAGTGTTTCCTGAGCGGCAACGGCAATAACCGGACCGGCTATGCATCGGAGGCGTACGATCGGCTGGTGCGCAAAGGCGCCTCGGTCATGTACAAAGCCGGGCGTCTGGCCACGTACCAGCAGGCCGAGGAGACCCTGCTTGCCGATGCGCCGATCATCCCCGTGTACTTCTATACGCGGCCATACCTGAAGTCGCCGGACGTGAAGAACTGGCAGCCCAATCACCTCGGATACATCTCGTGGAAAACGCTCTACCTGGAAGCGCCGGAAGAGGAGTCCCCATAATGCCGGGTTTCCGGGTGGGGCACGGAACGCAGCTGCTATACTCCCTCGTATCTGCAATCAGCGGGAAGCTCCGTTCATGGTGAAATACATCATTCGCCGTCTGCTGGGGTTTGTGCCCACACTTTTTATTATTGTGACGGTTGTGTTTTTTTTGATTCGTCTGGCGCCAGGCGGGCCGTTTGACGCCGAGCGGAATGTGTCCAGTGAGGTGCTCCAGAACCTCGAAGCCTATTACCATCTCGACGCGCCCCTTCACGAGCAGTATTTCCAGTATCTGCGGGATGTGCTGCACGGAGACCTTGGCCCTTCCTTTGAGAAACCCAGCCGTACGGTGAGCGAATGGATCGCCTACCGGTCTCCGGTATCGCTGGAACTGGGGCTGTACGGTCTCGCCGTGGCGCTGATCCTGGGACTCAGCGCGGGGGTGATCGCGTCGCTGCGGCCGAATACCCTGACGGACCATGTGCCGATGGCGTTTGCCATGGCGGGCATTTGCGTGCCGAACTTCGTGCTGGGCCCGCTGCTGGTGCTGGTGCTGTCGCTCCATCTGGGCTGGCTGCCGGTATCGGGCTGGGAATACTCCGAAGACAAGATCCTGCCGGCGATCACGCTGGGGGTGCCCTACGCCGCGTACATCGCGCGGTTGAGCCGCGGCGGAATGCTCGAGGTCCTGTCGCAGGATTTCATCCGGACGGCCCGCGCGAAAGGGCTGTCGGAGGCGCGGGTGCTGTTGCGCCATGCCTTGCGCGGCGGCATTCAACCGGTGGTGGCCTTCCTGGGCCCGGCGACGGCGGGGTTGATCACGGGCTCGTTTGTGGTGGAGAACATTTTTCAAGTCCCGGGGCTGGGCAGTGAATTCGTGGGGGCGGCCTTGCACCGCGACTACACGATGATTCTGGGCACGGTGTTGTTTTTCGCGGCGCTCATCCTGTTGTTCAACCTGCTCGTGGATGTGGTGCTGGCGTGGCTGGATCCGAGGCTGCGTTATGAGTGATTCACGCAGGCTGGAGAATTTCGTGCCACCGGTTGCCGTGGAGCAGGGCGCGTCGCTGTGGCGCGACGCGCTCGTGCGCTTGCGCAAGAACCGCCTCGCGACGGCCGGGCTGGTGGTGCTGTGTGCGCTGGTTCTGGTGTCGCTGCTGACGCCCTGGATTGCGCCGTACGGCTACGAAGAGCAGGATCTGGCGCTGGGGGCGGTTCCACCGAACCGCGCGCACTGGTTCGGCACCGACCTGCTGGGCCGCGACCTGTTCACGCGGGTCCTGTACGGCGGCCGCATCTCGCTTCTGGTGGGGTTCGCGGCGACGGGGGTGTCGCTGTGCGTGGGCGTCCTGTATGGCGCCTGCGCCGGGCATCTGGGCGGGCGGCTCGATGCCCTGATGATGCGCTTCGTGGATATCCTGTATTCGCTGCCGTTTGTGATTTTTGTGGTCATCCTGACGGTCTATTTCGGGCGCAATATCGTATTGCTGTTTATGGCCATCGGGGCGGTGGAATGGCTGACGATGGCGCGGATCGTCCGCGCGCAGGTGTTGTCGCTGCGGCAGAGAGAGTTCATCGAAGCGACGACGGTCCTGGGCCTTCCGCGGTATCGCGTGCTGTTGTGGCATCTGATTCCCAACACGCTCGGCCCCATCATTGTCTATGCGACGTTGACGGTGCCGCGCGTGATGCTGATGGAAGCGTTTTTGAGTTACCTGGGCCTGGGCGTACAGGCGCCGATGAGCTCGTGGGGGCTGCTCATCAACGAGGGCGTGCAGACCATGGAAAACCGCCCGTGGATGGTGATTTTCCCCAGTCTGGCCCTGTCGCTCACGCTGTTTTCCCTGAATTTCCTGGGCGATGGGCTCCGCGACGCGCTCGACGTGCGGGCCTCGAAGGATTGACATGCCGCTGCTGGACGTGCACGGGTTGACGACGTATTTTCACACGCGCGAAGGCGTGGTCCGCGCGGTGGATGGGCTGTCGTTTCACATCGAACCCGGCGAGACGATCGGCATTGTGGGCGAATCGGGCTCAGGCAAGACCGTGGCCAGCCTGTCGTTGATGGGGCTCATCCCGACGCCGCCGGGGCGCATAGAGAAGGGCACGGCGCTGTTTGACGGCGTAGACCTGCTGGCCTGCGGCGAGCAGACGCTGCGGACTATCCGCGGCCAGGCGATCTCGATGATCTTTCAGGATCCCATGACCGCCTTGAACCCGTACATGCGCATCGGCAGTCAGATCATCGAGCCGTTGCGCGTTCATCAGAAGATCTCGCAGCACGACGCGCGGGAACGGGCGGCAGAGATGCTCCGGCGGGTGGGCATTCCGGATGGCGAGAGGAGCCTGAGCGCGTGGCCGCACGAGTTTTCCGGCGGTATGCGGCAGCGGGTGATGATCGCGATGGCGCTGGTCACGCGGCCGCAGCTCCTCATCGCCGACGAGCCCACGACCGCCCTCGACGTCACGATCCAGGCGCAGATCCTTGAACTGCTCGCGCAGCTGCAGGAGGAGCTGGGCATGGCGGTGCTCCTGATCACGCACGACCTGGGGGTGGTCGCGCGAATGTGCCGGCGTACTTATGTGATGTATGCGGGCACCGTTATGGAATCAGCCGCCACGGAAGACCTTTTCGCGCGGCCCCGGCATCCTTACACCGAGGCCTTGCTCCAGTCGCTGCCCTCAATGCACGTCAAGGGCGAACCGCTTCATGCCATCCCGGGCCTCCCTCCGGACCTCATTGCCCCCATTACAGGCTGTCCGTTCGCGCCGCGTTGCAGCCAGGCCACTGAACGCTGCAGTCAGGGTACGATCTCGCTGCAGGAGATCGCGCCGGGCCATGCCACGGCCTGTTTTCGCGTGCAGGACGGTGAATTATGAGGCAACCCCTGCTCGAACTGCGCGATCTCCGAGTCCATTTCCCCGTGTATTCGGGCCTTATCCGGCGGAAACTGGCTGGGACGGTGCGGGCTGTTGACGGCGTGAGTCTCGATGTGGCTCCGGGCGAAACCGTCGGGCTCGTGGGCGAATCGGGTTGCGGGAAATCGACGCTGGCGCGCGCGGTGGTACGCCTCGCGCCCTGCACCGGAGGAACGGTGTATTTTGAAGGGCAGGAGATCAGCGCCTTGCGCGAATCGGCGTTCCGGGCGCTTCGGCCTCGACTTCAACTGATTTTTCAGGACCCGTACGCGTCGTTGAATCCGCGCATGACCGTGTTTGACGCGCTGGCGGAGCCGCTGCACGTGCACGGCCTCGCGCGTGGGCAGGAGCTGCTTCGGCGCGTTTCGAATCTGATGGAGCGGGTGGGGCTGGCCTCGCGTTTCATGCGCAAGTACCCTCACGAATTTTCAGGAGGCCAGCGGCAGCGGATCGCCATTGCCCGGGCGCTGGCGCTGGAACCCAGGCTGATCATCGCCGATGAACCGGTGTCCGCGCTGGATGTGTCGGTGCAGGCGCAGATCCTCAATCTGATTGCCCGGTTGCGCGAACAGATGGGCCTCACGCTGCTCTTCATCGCGCATGATCTTTCGGTGGTACATTATCTCTCTCATCGGATCGCCGTGATGTATCTGGGGCGGATTGTGGAGCTGGGGCCCGCGAGCAGAGTCTTTCATCAGCCGTGCCATCCGTACACCCGGGCCCTGATCAGCGCGATCCCCGTGCCGGATCCCGGAAAAGAAAAGACGCGCCAGCGCGTTCCCCTGCATGACGAACCCGCCTCCCCCTTAAATCCGCCACCTGGCTGCCCATTCCATCCCCGCTGTCCCTGGGCGGAACCCCGCTGCGCCGAAGGCGTGCCGCCGCTCGAATCCCGCGGCGAAAGGCATCAGGCCGCCTGCTTCCGCCGCGACCTCCCGTAAATGCTCCGAGGGGGGCAACGGATGCACTGTGCCGGCGTTCGTGCTATGCTTTGGTCCGGGGTGGGAGCCGGCGCAAGGAAACCGTGAAACTCCGGGAGGATCCGTAGATGAGACTCGATGCCAATGTTCGCGTGGGGAAACTGGTCGACCAGTATCCGTTTCTGCTCGACACCCTGACCTCGGTGTCCGATAAGTTCAAGGTATTGCGTAACCCGTTGATGCGCAAGACGGTGGGCCAGTTTGCCACGCTGGCCAAGGCTGCCCAGCTCGGCGAGGTCCCGCTGGCCGGCTTGTTGGAATCGCTCGCGAACGCCATCCGCGAAAAGACGGGCGAGACCGTCGAAATCGACGCGGCGGAGGCAGCGCCGGGTAGTCCGGGCGCCGAGCTGGACCCGGAGCGCGTGGCGAAGCTCAGGGAGATCATCAAAGGGCTTCATGAGGGCAAGGACGCAGGCGCGGTGAAGGAAGAATTTGCGCGACTCCTGCAGGACGTGGGCCCGAGCGAGATCGCGGCGATGGAGCAGCAGCTGGTTCAGGAAGGGCTGCCCGAGGAAGAAATCACCCGTTTGTGCGACGTGCACGTTGCGGTATTCCGGGAATCGCTGGATCGTACGAGCCGCGTAGAGGCGCCTTCCGGGCACCCGGTGGACACGTTCCGCCGCGAAAATGCCGCAATCACGGAGGTCATTGCGCTGCTCCGGAAGCTCCTGAGCGAACCGGACACGGCCGACCCGGAACGGTTGTCGTCTGAATTCGCGCGGCTGGCCGAAATCGAGAAACATTACATCCGCAAAGAGAACGAACTCTTTCCACAAATGGAGCAGTACGGGGTCACGGCGCCGCCCAAGGTGATGTGGTCCATTCATGACGATATCCGGGCGCAGCTCAAGGAAGTGCGGGGCGCATTGGACCGAAACGACGCGGCCACAGCGCAGGCGCAGGCACCGGCGCTCCTGAAGGCCATCGAGGACATGGTCTACAAAGAAGAGAACATTCTCTTTCCGATGTGCCTCGAACTCCTCAGCCAGGATGACTGGGCACGCGTCTACCACGGGGAAAAGGAGGTCGGCTACACGCTGATCGAACCCGGGCCGGCCTGGCAGCCTGCTGCTGCCCCGGCGGCGCAGGCGCGCCCCTCCGGATTGAATGCCCTGCCGCTGGACACGGGCCTGCTCACGCTGGAACAGGTCAACTTGCTGCTCACACACCTCCCCGTGGATCTCTCGTTCGTGGATGAAAACGGCGAGGTCCGGTATTACTCGGAAAGCCCCGCGCGCATTTTCCCGCGCAGCCCGGGGGTGATTGGGCGCCAGGTTCAGAATTGCCATCCGTCCAAGAGCGTCCACATGGTAAACCGCATTCTCGAAGAATTTCGCGCGGGAACGAAAGATACCGCGGAATTCTGGTTTGAGATGCACGGGCGGTTCATCTACGTGCGCTACTTCGCATTGCGCTCTCCGGATAAGACATACCGGGGTTGCCTGGAAGTCTCGCTGGACGCGACGGACATCCGTGCATTGACGGGCTCAAAACGCCTGCTCGACTGGGAATGACGCAGCCCGGCCCGCGTGCGCGGGTTCAGCGTGGCTGCTCGTCTTGATCCGGGCTTATTTTCGGGCCGGACCAGGCCAGGCCGAGCACGAGCACGACGCCCTGGGTGATAAAGAGGCCGATCGCCGCGCCCAACAAGCCATGCAGCGATTCGGGGTCCAGCCGGTATCCCGCGATGAGAACAGCGCCGTACAGCAGCAGCCGTAACGGGGTCCAGACGTAGATGGCGGCATGGGCTTTTGCGTTCGGCGCACCGGCCAGACGCTCGGTTTGCCGCAGCAGAAGCCAGAAGGCCAGCACGCTCGCGATGCCGCCGCAGAGCAGTCCCTGGCCCAGGGCAGGAGAGAACACGCAGGCGCCGGCTGCCGCCGCTACCGACAGCAGCAGCCCGCAGCCCAGGGCCACGTTTCGGAACCGCCGGATCGAGTCCACGCCGCCTCCTTTGCGGGCTGAAAGAACGGTCTCCGAAGCCGTTCTGGAGCCCGTATTCGCTGTGCAGGGGATTATACCCGGCACGGCACGCCGGTGGCAGCGTCAGGCAGCTCAAAGATGACAACCGGATCCGGGGATCATATGATGCCATTCTGCACCGGGCAGGCGTGCTGCCCCGTGGCACTGCGGGAATGCAATCGCGGATTGACGGCCGGGAGGAAATGACGGTTATGGCACGAAGCTTCGGATTGAGCATTGGCCTCTGGATGGCCGCGGTCTGGTTTGCGGGAGGGTGCGCTACCATGAAACCTCCTCAGTACGAGGCGGATGTGGTTGTGTACGGGGGAACGTCGGGCGGGGTTGCGGCCGCCATGCAGGCCGTGCGCCTGGGCAAAACGGCGCTCATTGCCGGACCCGACGTACACCTGGGCGGCCTGTCGTCAAGTGGTCTGGGTTGGGCCGATACCGGCCGGAAAGAGGCTATCGGCGGCATCGCGCGGGAATTCTATGAGCGTGTTGCCGAACACTATGCGGATGACGCGTCGTGGCGCTACCAGAGCCACGAGGAATATATCCGGCTGCGCGGCGGCCGGCACGATCCCCACGAAGGTGCGATGTGGGTCTTCGAACCCCACGTGGCCGAGCGGATCTACGAAGATTTCGTGAGCGAATGCGGGATCCCGGTTTACCGCGATGAATGGCTCGACCGCGAATCCGGTGTTACGGTCGACCGGGGCCAAATCGGCGCCATCCGCATGACCAGCGGGAAGGTGTTCCGGGGGAAGGTCTTTATCGACGCGACCTACGAAGGCGACCTGATGGCCGCAGCCGGCGTGAATTATACCGTCGGACGCGAAGCCAACAGCGTGTACGGCGAGACCCTCAACGGTGTGCAGACACAAAACGCGAAGTATCACCAGTTCGACGAGCCGGTGTCGCCGTATGTGGTGCCTGATGATCCTTCGAGCGGACTGCTGCCTCGGGTGCACGACGAAGGTCCGGGGGAAGAAGGATCGGGCGATCACCGCATCCAGGCCTACTGTTTCCGCATGTGCCTGACCAAGGTTCCCGAAAACCGTGTGGCGTTCACCCGGCCCGAGGATTACGACGTGACGCAGTATGAACTGCTTGCGCGCCTCCTGGCCGCGGGCTGGGAGACGGTGTTCCGCAAATTTGATCCGATCCCTAACGCCAAGACCGACACCAACAATTACGGCGGGTTCTCGACCGACAATATCGGCATGAACTACGACTACCCGGAAGCCAGCTACGAGCGCCGCGCCGAGATCATCCGCGAACACGAGCGCTATCAGAAGGGGTTGATGTGGTTCCTCGCAAACGATCCGCGCGTCCCGCCCGCGGTTCAGGAGGAAATGAGGCAATACGGCCTCGCCAGAGACGAATTTCTCGATAACAACCACTGGCCGCACCAGATCTACGTGCGCGAGGCCCGGCGCATGGTCAGCGACTTCGTCATGACCGAGCGGCACCTCCGGCGCCAGGAACCCACGCCGAGGCCCATCGGCATGGGTTCCTACAATATGGACTCGCATCATGTGCAGCGCTATGTCGTACATGTTGAAAACGGCGGCGATTACGTGCTCAACGAGGGTGACGTGCAGGTCAGCCCCGGCGGCTCGTATCCCATCTCTTACGGCGCTATCGTGCCGAAAGAGAGTGACTGCACGAATCTGCTGGTCCCGGTGTGCCTGTCCTCGTCGCACATCGCCTACGGCTCGATCCGCATGGAGCCCGTATTCATGATTCTCGGCCAAAGCGCCGCCACGGCCGCCGTGCAGGCTATCGACGCCCGGTGCACGGTCCAGCAGATCGATTACGACCGGCTCCGCGAGCGGCTCCTTCAAGACGGCCAGGTGCTGGAATGAGCAGGCTCCAGCGCCGGCCGGTTGCACCGTTTTGGAGGCTCGGCATACAATCAATCGAGAGAAGGGCGCCGCATTGCGGGCAACGGGAGTTCCATGAGCCAACGCGTTGACGACATCCCGCGCGAACTGCATGTGATCGAGCCGTCGCGCGGATGGATGCATCTGCAGTGGCGTGAGTTGTGGCAGTACCGCGAACTCTTCGGATTCCTGGTCTGGCGCGACGTCAAAATCAAATACAAGCAGACGCTGCTGGGCGCGGCGTGGGCCGTACTCGTTCCGCTCTGTCAGATGATGGTGTTTACGATCTTGTTCCAGCGGGTCGCGGATTTTTCGTCAGACGGTCTGCCGGGCCCCTTGTTCTATATTGCGGGCCTGTTGCCCTGGAACTATTTCGCGTCGTCGATCACGCTGGCCAGCAACAGCATGGTGCAGAATGCGCCGATGCTCACGAAGGTCTATTTCCCGCGGTTGATGGCGCCTGCGACGCCGTGCGCAGCCGCGTTTGTGGACTTTGCCATTGCGTTTGCCATGCTGCTGGTCCTGACCTTTTCGTATGGGATTGTCCCTGGAGTGATGTGGCTGCTGCTGCCGGTGTTCATGGTGCTGGCGTGCGGAGCGGCCTTTGGCGCGGGGACCTTTCTGGCCGCATTGAATATCAAATACCGCGACGTCCGGCACATGGTCCCGTTTCTGGTGCAGCTCTGGATGTTTCTCACGGTGATTTCGCCGTACAGCGCGGTCAAGGGCGCGCTGGGCCCGTGGCGCTACGCCTATGCCCTCAATCCCATGGCGGCGGTGGTTGAAGGCACGCGCTGGGCTTTGTTTCGCCATCTGAACGGCGTCGTCTTGCGGCCCGGCCAGCCGGCTGTAGCGGCACCGGCGCCTCCCTGGGAACTGCTCGTGCTGGGGACAGCGGCCACCGTGTTCATGCTGGCTGCGGGCCTCTTTTATTTCAAACGCATGGAGCGTACGTTCGCGGACATTGTCTAGGGCCGCGCACCATGGCAATCCGCAGGCGTGTAAGTTGATGAACACTGACAAGATCGCCATACAAGTCCGTGGGCTGGGCAAACGGTACCGGCTGGGCGAGACCCACGAAGTGTACCGCACGTTCCGCGACACAATCGCCACGCTGCCCGCGTGGCTGCGCCACAAGTCGCGCGAGCGCCGGGCAGCGAAATCGGACCACTACGATCCCGAGACACCGCCGGGCACCTTCTGGGCGCTGCGCGACATTGATCTGGACGTGCGTGAGGGGGCTGTCCTGGGGATCGTGGGCCGCAACGGAGCCGGGAAATCCACTTTGCTGAAAATTCTGGCGCGGATCACCGAGCCTACGCGGGGCCGGGCCGAGATCTATGGCCGCGTCGGGTCGCTTCTGGAGGTCGGCACGGGATTCCATCTTGAATTGAGCGGCCGGGAGAACATTTTCCTCAGCGGCGCGATTCTGGGCATGCGCAAGGCCGAGATTCGCCGCAAATTCGACACGATCGTCGATTTTGCTGGCGTGGAGATGTTTTTGGACACGCCGGTCAAGCGCTATTCGAACGGCATGCGCGTGCGGCTGGCGTTTGCGGTGGCGGCCCATCTCGAGCCGGAAATTCTCATCGTCGACGAGGTTTTGTCGGTGGGCGATGCCGAATTTCAAAAGAAATGTGTGGGCAAGATGAAAGACGTCGCGGGCGGCGGGCGGACGGTCCTGTTTGTATCGCACAACATGCAGGCGGTGAAGGCGCTGTGCGATTCGGGGATCCTGCTGGAACAGGGGCGCATTGCGCATCAGGGCCCTGTAGCCGATGTGGTCGAGGCGTATCTGGCGCGGGCGGCTGCTGTCGAACCCGGGATGCTGATCCCCCCCGAACGGCACCGGCGCTATCCCTGCGACTTCGAGGTTTTCCGTGTCGACGTGCTGAACCGCCATGGCATGCCGGCGGGCTTTGTGCTGATGGAGGAGCCGTTCGCGCTGCGCTTGCATTGCCGCGTCCGGCGCTCGCGCCCTCATTATGCTGTGAGTATTCAGTTTCGCCGCGACGACGGTCTCGTGCTGGGCACGATCGGGACGTCGTATGTATTGGACCGGCTCGAGGTTCGGGACGGGGGCGTGTATGCGCTCACGGCCCGGCTCAAGAACGTGTTCAGCCCGGGGCAATGCCGCCTGGATGTCCGGGTGGTGGCGGGACCTGAAGAAGTGGATTTTGTCGAAGGCATTCCACTGACGGTGGCGCCGGTGACGGCCGGAGACGAGCTGCCGCAGCGCGAAGGCGTGGTACAGCTGCGCTCGGAATGGAGCCTGGACGAAGCAGATGCGGCCAATGCGCCGCAGGGAGGACCATGATGTCGGAACTGGCCCGGCTGAGCTTTTCGATTGAGAAACCGCTGCTGGACCGCCTCGAACGCATGGTGGCGGAAGGCAATTACGCCAACCGCTCGGAGTTCATCCGGGATATGATCCGCGACCGGCTGGTCGCCGAGGCCTGGGAGAAGAACGAGGAAGCGCTGGGTACGGTCACGATCCTGTTTGATCATCACGTCCGCAATCTTTCCGAGAAGCTGATCGATTTGCAGCATGACTTCCGAGGGACGATCATGGCCAGCACGCATGTGCATCTGACGCATCATCTGTGCGTGGAGATGATCATGATGCGTGGCCGGGCTGATCAGATCCGCACATTGACCGATGCCCTGCGGCAACTGAAAGGGGTGCTGCACGCCACGCTGTCCATGAGCAGCACCGGGAGAGCGCTGGCGTAACCGGAGCAGATTCGCGCGTGTGGATGTACCGGGCCGCAGGCCCGGCTTGAGGAGGGGCCATCGCATGTCATCGCTCCGGAATCTCATTTCAACCCTGCTCGCAGTTGTTTTTCTTGCCAGCGCGGCCGGAGCGTTCGCCGCGACCTATTACGTGGCCAACGCGGGTTCCGACGGCAACAGCGGCTTGTCTCCGCAGGAAGCGTGGGCGAGTCTGGCGCAGGTCAACGAGCATCCCCTGTCGCCGGGCGACGCGGTCCTGTTCCGGCGGGGCGATGCCTGGCGCGGGCAGCTTGTGTCCCAGAGCGGCAGCGACGAGGGCGGGCACATCACGTACGGGGCGTATGGCGAAGGGCCCAAACCCTG